>NZ_JBIVLH010000030.1:0-117646 GCF_044751185.1 Streptomyces sp. NPDC088733 | reverse complement strand
GGGGCGGCGGTGGGCGGGGCCCCGGTGGCCGGGGCCACGGCCCAGGGGTGACCTGGGTGCCCCCCCCGGGCCCCCGGGGGGGGGGGCCCGGGCCCGCGGGCCCGGGGCCCCCGCCCCCTTCCCGCGTCCCCTTCAGGACCAGTCGTCGTCCCCGCCCTCGTCCTCCTCGTCGTCGCCGTTGTCGTCGGCCTCGTTCTCGTCCTCGTCGTCGAAGAACTCGTCGACCGCCTCGGAGAGCAGGTAGCCGCCGACCGCACCGGCCGCCAGCCCGGCGGCGCCCGCGGCGACGGCGGTGCCCACGCCCATGCCGGACCCGTGGTGCTCGTCGTGGTGGCCGTGGTCGTGCCCGTGTCCGTACCCGTGGCCGTGACCGTGCGCCGCGGGGGCACCGAAGCCGCCGCGGTGCTCGACCAGCCGCCGGATCCAGGAGTCGACCTCCGCGGTCCAGTCGACCTGGAGGACGGTCGCGTGGTCGACGGTGAAACGGCCGATCTGGTCGTGTCCCTCGGAGAAGAGGCCGCCGCGCTTGTCGGCCTCCAGGACGACCTCGACTCCCGCCGGGTCGGCCAGGAAGGTCAGTTCGATCTCGCTGACGGCGTGCGCGTACTGCGCGGGCGGCGTGAGTTCGATCTCCTGGTAGAACGGCAGCCGCTGCCCCGTGCCGTGCAGGTGGCCCATCTCCAGGTCGGCCGAGGTGAAGCCGAAGCCGAGCTGTCCGAGGGCCTCCAGGATCGCTTCCTGGGCGGGCAGCGGCGCGACGCTCAGCGGGTCGAGGTCGCCCTTGTCGCGGGCGCCCGCCACCTCCAGTCCGGTACGGATGCCGAGCGCGATCCCGAGGGACTGCCCGTGCAGCTCGGTGACCGGTGCCTCCCACGGGACCGGAAGGGAGAACGGCACGGTGTGCCGTGCGCCGGCCGGCAGGCGGAAGCCGCCGCCGACGACCGCCCGGTCGAGGACCACGACGCCCTCGTGCTCCCCGTCCGCGTCCTCGTAGCCGTACCCGTGCCCGCCCTCGGCCTCCACCCGGGCGACCAGTTCGAGGACGACGGCGTGGATGTCGGCGTCCGTGTCGCCGCCCTCCAGGTGGACCTGCCCGTACAGCGTGCCGCCGGGCATGACCGGGCCCCCGGTCAGGACCGTGTCGACCGAGGGCCCGCCCACGCCGAGCGCCCCGAGCAGCCGTTTGAACACCATCGCGGCGTTCACTCCTTCGTCTGTGGATCTGTCGGCCCCCTGCGGGCCGACTTCTGAACTGTGCCGCCGGGCCGGGGAGTTCCCGCGCGGTGCGAACGGGTGAACGGCGCCCGGCCGGCGACCGCGAGCAGCCCCTACCGGGCACCTTTGCTCGTCCTTTACCCTGGGGGAAACGTCACCGTTCCGAGCCCGACAAGGAGCCGCGGTTCCCGCGATGGACCACCCTCCCAGTACCGACCGTGTCATCCCTCCTGAGATCCGCCGAGGCGGGGGAGCGGGGGTGACACGGTGACCGAAGTCCTCCTCCTGCTGCTGGCGCTGCTGCTGACCCTGGCGTGCGCGGTGTTCGTCGCGGCGGAGTTCTCCCTGACCACGGTCGAACGCGGTGAACTGGAGCGGGCCGCGGCCGCCGGTGAGCGCGGCGCCGGCGGCGCCCTCAAGGCGGTACGCCGGCTGACCCTCCAGCTGTCCGGCGCGCAGCTGGGCATCACCGTGACCTCGCTGGTCATCGGCATGCTCGCCGAACCGTCCCTCGCCGTCCTGCTGACCGGCCCGCTGCGGGCCGTGGGCCTGCCCGCGGGCGCGGCCTCCTCACTGGCGACCGTGCTCGGCGTGGGCGTGTCCACGATCGTGCTGATGGTGATCGGCGAGCTCGTGCCGAAGAACTGGGCGATCTCCCGCCCGCTGGCCGTCGCCAAGGCCGTGGCCGGTCCGCAGCGCGGGTTCACCGCCGTCTTCGGCCCCTTCATCCGGCACCTCAACGAGGCGGCCAACCGCCTCGTGCGCCGCTTCGGTCTCGAACCCGCCGAGGAACTGGCCTCCGCCCGCACCCCCGACGAGCTGATGGCGCTGGCCCGCCACTCGGCGGCCGCGGGCCTGCTGGAGCCGGACTCCGCGGAGCTGTTCGTGCGCACCCTGCACCTGAGCGAGCTGACCGCCGAGAACGTCATGACCCCGCGCGTGGACGTCCGTGCCCTGGAGGCCCGTGCCACCGCCGCCGACGCCGCCAACCTCACCCTGGCCACCGGCCTGTCCCGCTTCCCGGTCTACCAGGACAGCATCGACGAGGTCGTCGGCACCGTGCACATCCGCGACGTCCTCGCCCTCCCCGCCGCCGAGCGGGGCCGCACCCCGGTCACCGCCCTGGCCACCGCGCCGCTGCTGGTGCCCGACAGCCTGCCCGTCGACCGGCTCCTGGAACGCCTGCGCAGCCGCCGCACCATGGCCGTGGTCATCGACGAGTACGGCGGCACCGCCGGCGTCGTCACCGTGGAGGACGTCGTGGAGGAGGTCGTGGGCGACGTCCGCGACGAGCACGACCCGCAGGCATGCCCCGACCTGGCGCCGTCCGGCGACGGCGCGTGGGAGGCCGACGGCAACGTCCGCATCGACCAGCTCGCCGAGATCGGCCTCACCGTCGCCGAGGGCCCTTACGAGACCGTGGCCGGGCTGATGGCCACCTCGCTCGGCCGCATACCCGCCCGCGGCGACCAGACGGAGGTCGACGGCTGGCGCATCAGCGTCCTGAGCGTCGACCACCACGTGGCCGAGCGGGTCCGTGTCGCGCGCATTCCGGAGGACGTGCGATGACCGTACTGCAACTCGCCATCGGCGCCCTGACCCTGCTCACCAACGCCTTCTTCGTGGGCGGCGAGTTCGCCCTGATCTCGGTGCGGCGCAGCCAGGTCGAGCCGCGGGCCGAGGCCGGTGACAAGCGGGCCCGCACCGTCGTGTGGGGCCTGGAGCACCTGTCGGCGCTCCTGGCCACGGCCCAGCTCGGCATCACCGTCTCCTCGCTGGTGCTGGGCGCGGTCGCCGAGCCGGCCATCGCCCATCTGCTGGAGCCGGGCTTCGAGGCCGCGCACGTGCCGCACGGGCTCGTCCACCCGATCGCGTTCGTCATCGCGCTCGCCGGGGCCACGTACCTGCACATGCTCTTCGGCGAAATGGTCCCCAAGAACATCGCGCTGGCCGCGCCCGAGCGCGCCGCGCTGGTCCTCGGGCCGCCGCTGGTCGGCGTGACCCGCGCCCTGCGGCCGGTGATCTTCGGCATCAACGCCTTCGCCAACACGCTGCTGCGGCTGCTCCGCGTCGAGCCGCGCAACGAGGTCAACGCCGCCTTCACCGACGACGAACTCGCCCGCCTGGTGCAGGACTCCAATGCCGCCGGGCTGCTCGACGCCTCGGGCACCGAACGGCTCCGCGACGCCCTGGAACTGGGCACGCGGCCGGTCGGCGGCATCCTTGTACCCGCCGACCGCATGGTCACCGTCGATGCCGCGGTCACCCCGGACGGACTGGAGCGGCTGGCCGCCTCCTCCGGCTACTCACGACTGCCGGTCACCGGCCCCGACGGGGACGCCCTGGGCTTCCTGCACATCAAGGACACCCTCGGCGTCACCGACCGCGACCGCCCCTTCCCCCGCACCGCGCTCCGGCCCGTCATCCGGCTGCGGTCCACCACGCCCCTGGACGACACCCTCTCCGCCCTGCGTTCGGCCGGCACCCACCTCGCCGCCGTGACCGACGCGGACGGGGCGCTCCTGGGCTACGTGACCATGGAGGACGTCCTGGAGGAACTGGTCGGTCCCGCCGCCCCGGCCCCGGCGGGCTGAGGCGCCCGCCGCCGTCCGCCGCCGTCCGCCGCCGTCCGCCGCCGTCCGGCTGACGGGCGGTGTGAACGGCGTGTGGCGGGTGGTGCGGCAGGGAATGCGCGCGATGGCGCACGGTGTTGGTGCGTCGACAGTTTCACTCGGAGAATGGAGAACGGCGTGCCTTTGGTCGGGGAGTACCAGCCGAGCCCGGAGCAGTGGGTCCGTGATCAGGTCGAGCTGTACGAGGGTTCGGAAGGTGCCGAGGGGACGATGCTGCGCGGCCGTCCCGTGATCATCCTGACGTCGCTCGGCGCGAAGTCCGGCAAGATCCGCAAGACCCCGCTGATGCGCGTGGAGCACGACGGGAGCTACGCCGTGGTCGCGTCCCAGGGCGGCGCCCCGAAGCACCCGGTCTGGTACCACAACCTGATGGCGGACCCCCGGGTCGAGCTCCAGGACGGACCGGTGCGCCAGGACATGACGGCGCGGGAGGTCACCGGCCAGGAGAAGGCGGAGTGGTGGGAGCGCGCGATCGCGACGTGGCCCGACTACGCGGGGTACCAGACGAAGACCGACCGTGAGATCCCGGTCTTCGTCCTGGAGCCGGCGCCCAAGCCGCACTGAGCGCCCGCCCCGGCGCGCACCCGTGACCACCACGGGTGCGCGCCGGGGTACTCCGCCCTTCCTCCCTCCCGCGCCACCTGCGGGATCTTTCGTTGCCGCCCTGTGGTGAGTGCCGTCCGGCGCATCGCCGGTCCGCACGGCGCCGTCCGCACCCCGGACAAATGGCGCTCGTTCGTGGCAGACTTCCCGCGCCGCCGCGCTGCGCTCGCGGCCGACCGGATACGGATCGACGTACAGCCGTCGAACGCGTATTTGGCGGGTGTGGTGCGGATCACGTACACATGATGCAAGGCGACACAAGAAACGCATCGGAGGAAGCGCCGTATGACCCACGGGGCAAGCCCCGCTCCCCACGCCGATCCCGCTCTGGCCCGCGACTGCACCCACTGTCGCGGATGGGGAACCATCATCACCGACCTCGGCCGCCATGAACTGTGCCCGCGTTGCCAGCCCGTAGGGGAGCAGTCCGTACCGGTGCCGACCTCGGCAGAGGCGCCGCCCCCGGGCGGCGCTCGCTACGCATCCCCCGCCGGACCTTCCGCCAGGACGTAGCCCGCGGAGCAGGTGCCCGGTTCGCCGCCGCGCCCGCGACCCCCACCGGGACCGCGGGCGCGGCCCTTGTCCGCGCACCGGGCCGCGCGGCCGGCGCGGACCTCAGGCCTCGGGCTCCTCGTGGTAGCAGGGGATGCCGTCGCGCCGTGCCCGGAAGACGGCCTCCAGGTACCGGAAAGCGGCGTCGTTCATCTCCCTCCGCCACTCCTCCAACGACCGCACACGGAGCTCGACGTGCTCGGCCGGGTCCAGCACGATGCCGGCGATCTGCTCCGGGGTGAGCCGGCCGCCGTCGAAGATGAGACCGATCTTGTGGGCGGGCCAGTCCGGACGCGGCATCAGGACATGGATGCCCAGCAGACGCGGTGTCCGCGCGATCTCCAGGCCCGTCTCCTCCAGTCCCTCCCGGACGGTGCACTCCCAGGGCGTCTCGCCCGGATCCATGTTGCCGCCGGGCCACTGCCACGTCGTCGGGCTCCGGACGGAGCGCAACTGGATCGGCCGGTCCTCCTCATCGGTGATGAAGAAGCAGCCGTAGACGGTGGCTTTGGGCAGTTGGGCGACGTACTGCACCGGCGGCAGCCAGGTTCCGCTCATGTGTCCTCCTGGAGGAAGGGGGATGTTGCGGTGCCCGGTCACGGGATACGGTCCCGGGCGTCGGCGGGGAGGCGGGAGAGGAAGCCGACGGCGTCCGCCATCCGCTCGCGCAGACATGCGGCCCGGGGTGGCTCACAGGGCACCGGCGGGGGAGCGTCGGCCAGTCTGTACGAGCGGACGGACGGGAGCCCGGGCAGCAGCCCCGGCCAGACCGCGTCGAGAACCTGGGCCGACGGGGCGAAAAGGGGGCCGATCCCGGCAAGGGCGGGGAGTTCGTGCCATTCCCAGCGCAGGAACCCGTGCGGTTCCGGCAGGGCGAGCGTGCCCTCCCAGCCGGTCACGCGGACCACGGCGGTGACGCGGCGCACGTCCGCCACATCGTCGTGGAGAAACATCAGCAGGCATGCGTTCTCCTCACAGGCCAGAAGCCCCGTCTCCTCGGCCAGTTCCCGCACGGCCGCGGCTGTCGCGGACTCCCGTGTCTCGATCCGGCCCCCGGGCAGTTCCCACATCCCTCCGGTGGAACGCCCCAGGAGCACCCGCCCGGCATCGTCGCTGACGACCGTCGCGGCGCCGAACACCGTCTGCGGCTCGGGACGTCCCTTCTCGACCGCGGTGAACGAAGCACGAGGAGCGCGCAGTACGAGGACCGCCAGGGACCCGGTGTCATGCCGCCCGGACTCCTCGAAGCCTTCGGTGAGCAGCGTCAACTCGTCCTCGTCCAGGGCGATGTGCCGCCGTTCGGCCGGTGTGCGTTCCGCGACCGGGCTCATGACCACGAGGGCACCGCCCTTCCGCAGGCGCGCGGCCAGGCGGCGCAGCACACGGGTCCGGTCGTGGATGAAGGCGACGGCCAGCCGCATCGTGATCAGGTCGTAGTCCTCCGCCAGCCCGTCCAGGCTGTCGTGCTCGACGTCGAGGCACAGCCAGCGCACCGCGCCCACGTCGGCGTGCTCCGCCCTGGCCCGGGCGAGGGCGCCCTCGGCGAAGTCCGCCGCGTCCACGGTGTGGCCCATGGAGGCCAGGAACACGGCGAGTTCGCCCGTGCCGCAGCCCACGTCCAGCGCCCGCCCACCAGCCGCGCGCGCCGGGGCATGCCGGGCGAGCAGGCGTTTCTCCTCGTCGCCCAGCGACCTGAATCCGCGCCCGTCGTCGTGGAGCCGGGACCACTGGGCCCGGGTGTGTGCCACGGATCGCTCCTCGCGGGTCGACGTGAACGCGGTTCCGCCGGCGCTCACCTCCCCCGTGGCGGCCGGCGACCCCCGGTCCGGCACGGGCGCGGAACTTCCCGCCGTCACGGCGTCACCCCCTCCGTCCGCGTCGGGGTGGTGCGCGGCCGGTAGCCGCCGGCCTGCAGGGTGAACATGCCGGCGTAGACGCCGCCGACGGCCATGAGGTCGTCGTGGGAGCCGGACTCGACGATGCGGCCGGCGTCGAAGACGTAGATGCGGTCGCAGTCGACGACGCTCGCCAACCGGTGCGAGATGAGCACGGTGATCTGGTCGTCGCGGAGCCGGCCGCGCAGCACCGCCTCGTACACGGCGTGTTCCGACGGCGGGTCCATGCTGGCGGTCGGCTCGTCGAGGAGCAGCAGCGGGGCCTTCTTGTACAGGCCGCGGCCCACCGCGACCTTCGCCCACTGCCCGCCGGACAGCTCCTGGCCGCCCTTGAACCGCTTGGACAGCAGCGTCTGCCACTGGCGGGGCAGGTCGGCGATGACGGTGTCGGCGCCGGAGGCCCGGGAGGCGTCCATGGCGCGCTGCGGGTCGGCCGTGGTCAACTCGCCGGTGGAGACGGTGATGTTGGCCAGGGCGCTGAAGGGGAAGCGGGCCGGGTCCTGGAGGACGCAGGCCACTTGGCGGTGCAGCGACTGGGAGTCCATCGTGCGGACGTCGACGCCGTCCCAGCACACGCTGCCGCTGTGCGCCTCGTACAGCCCGGCCAGGAGTTTCGCGCAGGTGCTCTTCCCCGAGCCGTTGAGGCCGACGAACGCCACGGTCTCCCCGGCGCGCAGTGCCATGGTGATGCCGTTGAGGGCGGGCGCGGTCTTGCCCGGGTAGGTGAAGTGCACGTCGCGCAAGGCGATGGTCTCCACGCGGTCCGGCGCGGCCAGTCGGGCCTCGCGGGGCAGGAGCCTGCGGCAGCGTTCCTGGACGGCGAGGAGGTCGTCGACCCACATGGCCTGCTCGTAGACGAGGTGGGCGACCTCGACGAGCCGGATCAGTGAGGCCTGCCCGGCCTGGATGGCGAGGACGGCGCCGGCGCCCGCCGCCAGGGGCAGCCATCCGGCGATCAGCATCGCGGCGAGGGCGGTGTAGGTGATGCCGGTGCCCAGACCGCCCACGGAACGGCCCGCCAGGTTGAGCAGCGCGGAGTGCACCCCCAGCCGTGTGTCCTCCTCCGCGATTTTTTCGGTCAGCCTCAAGTGCTCGTCCAGGAGCGCGCCTTGCGCGGTGTCCGAGCGCAGCTCCGCCGCCGCCTCCACGTCGAGCAGCAGCCAGGAGAACACCCTGATCCGGCGTTGCAGGGCGTTCCAGCGCTTGAAGGAGTGGAAGCGGGCGCGGGCGCTGCGGACGGCGGCCGCGCCCACCGGCAGGACGGACAGCAGGAGCAGGGGCAGCAGCACGGGGTGCAGGACGCTGAGCACTCCGGCGGTCCCGGCCAGGCCCAGGGCGGCGGAGGCGAGGGAGACGACCTGGCCGACGATCTGGCGGGCGTAGAACAGGCCGCGGTCGTTCGCCCGGTGGACCTCGTCGTGCCAGTCGGCGTCCTCGACGGCCTCCAGCCGCACGTGCGCGGTCAGCCGGAGGAAGTCGCACTCGAGCGCGGTGCGGATCTTGGGGGTCACGCGCGCCTGGGCGGTCGCGACGGCCGCCTCCAGCAGCGCACGGGTGGCGAGGAAGCCGACCACGAGCAGGATCTGCGGGAGGGCGGCGCCCACCCGGTCGGGGGTGGGGCCCTCGGCGAACAGGTGGTGCAGGACGGCGACCGAGGCGAGCAGGCCGAAGGCGCTCATGGCGGCGGACGCGAGCTGGCAGACGACGACCGTCGTGGTGGCGGCGCGGTCGGCCTGCCAGGCGAGCCGCCCGATCAGCGCGGTGATCTTCGGCAGGCGGACGAGGACCTGGCGCACGCTGGCACTGGCGGCGGCGCCGTCGTGCACCGACCAGTAGGCCTCCTCCATGTTCTCGGTCATGTCGCCGTCGTGGTCGCCGTCCTGCCGGCCGGCGGCCGCCGCCGGAGGGGGCGGCAGGGGGAGCGGGTCGGTCCGCGGTCCCGGGACGCGGCCGGCCGCCGGCTCCGCGGGCTCTGCGGGCTCGCTCATGCCGCCCACCCCGCATCCGGTCCTGCCGCGGCGAGGGTGAGCGCGTCCGCGACGGGCCGCCGCCGCTGTTCGAATCCGGAGGGCTGAGACGCGGGAGCGGGTACGGGATGCATGGCGTCCTCCATCTGGGCGGCGATGTGGCACTGGTGCTCTAAAAACGCGCCGGATCGGGTCCCGTTACGGCTGCTCCCGGGGACATTTCATGAACGTATGTTCTAGTGAGGCGGCTCGGGGGCGCGGGCCGCGGCACGCGGTTCTCAAACTCGTTCGATTGGGGGACACCACCCGCCTGAGCGATGACGTCCCCCGCTGCTGCGGCCGTCCGCGCACGACTGGACGGGGCGTCCCTCCCAGGCCGCGCCCGGATTCGTTCCCCCGTGCCCGGCCCGATGAGTTCCGGCCCCGGCGGGAGTCTGTTGTGGTGACCGGCACTGGACGCCGACGCACCACACACCACGGAGGACACCATGACGACCACGCCGAGTGACCCGGCCACCGCGCTTCCCGGCCGGCCGCCGGTCGTCGACCTGGCGACCTGGCAGGCGGCGCGTGACGCACTGCTCGTCCGCGAGAAGGCCCACACGCACGAGGGCGACGCGATCGCCGCGGCCCGCCGAGCACTGCCGATGGTGGAGTTCGACGGGACGGCCGAGGTCGTCGGAGCGGACGGCCCGGTGGCGTTCCTGGACCTTTTCGAGGGGCGCGACGAGCTCGTGGTCTACAAGCACATGTGGCACGACGGCGCGCCGCACCAGGGGCAGTGCGAGGGCTGCACCACCACGGCCTGGCACCTGAAGGACGCCGTCTACCTCAACGCGCGCGGCGTCTCGTTCGCGATCCTCACCACCGGCCGCTGGGAGGAAGTGGCGCCCTACGTCGACTTCATGGGCTACACCCAGCCCTGGTACTCGGTGCGCGGCGTGGACGCGCCGATCGGGGGCCCCATGGGCTGTCTGACCAGCTTCCTGCGCGACGGCGACCGCGTGTTCCTCACGTACTCCACGACGGGCCGCGGCAACGAGCCTGTCAACGGGTCCTTCGGCCTGCTCGACATGACGCCGTACGGCCGAGGCGAGGCGTGGGAGGACAACCCCGAGGGCCGGCCCGCGGGGTTCGCCGCGTGCTGGTACTGGCGCTCGGACGCGGAGGGGAAGGCGACCTGGGGCCCGACCAGCCGCCCCGTGCCGCAGTGGTCGAGGCCGGGCGCGACTCCCGTCGAGACCCTCGGCCGCTCCGGTCACCACCACTGACGCCGCTGCCGGGCGTCTGTCGAGCGGTCACCCGCGTGCAGGAGGTGGCCGCTCGACGGCTGAGCGGCGGCTGTCGGAGCCCGTCGCTAAGGTGTTCCGGTGATCTTCAAGAGGAAGCGGGAGGCCCCCGGCCTCGCCGATGTCGTGTCCGAGCTCGAGCAGGGCGTGGCGGCCCGCGACGGTGCCCGCACCGAGCGTGCCTTCATAGCCACGATCAACACTCTGCAGTCGTCCCAGGAGGCCGAACGCGTCCTTGCGGGGCCCCGGTTGGCCGCGCTGCTCCCGGCCTTCCCGCCCACCGGCCCGCGTCCGATGCTGGCGATGGCGGCCGGATTCTGCGTCGAGAGCGGGGCCGATCCGGCGGCCTGTGCGGAGCCGATCCTCGGCGGGGTCCACCAGGACCTGCGCGACGCCCTGGAGTTCGCCCGGCGCTGGACCGCCACCGGAGCGACCGGCGACGAACTGCCCGAGCCGGACCAGAAGATCATCGACGACGCCCTCCTGGCCCGCCTGGGCGGCGACCCGCACGAGGCCACCCGGCTGGCACTGGCCTGGTGCTCGGTCGAGGAGTGGCAGCCGCCCGCGCTGGCCGTGCTGTGCCGCAGCGCCGAGATGCGCCGCCTGCACTCCGCCGGGCTGCTTCCGGCCGCTCGCGAACTCGCGGCCCTGGAATGCCACGACCTGAAGTGCCTGGTGTACGCGCTCGCGGTCCTGGACGACGAGCCCCTGCTGGTGCTGCACAGACCCGCCGGGACCGGCTTCGAGGTGCGTATCGGCGGTATCGCGGACAACTTCCAGTTGCACACGCTGCTCGCCCATGTCCTCGTCGGCGGCGGCCACGTGCCGGGCACGGCGCCTTCGGCGGAGAGCGTCCGCTTGGCCACGGACCCGCGGCCCGCACGAGGACGCACCGAGACCGTTGCGACCGGTGCCTTCGAACTCCTCGCCCCGGACGGCGAGCGGATCTGGAACGAGGGGCTGCCCGACGACGTCCCGGTGGTGGAGGGGCGGCGCCTGCTCGTCCTCGACGAGCCGATGTACCGGCGCAGTTGGAACGCCGACCGGTTCTTCCCGCTGCTCCCGGGCACGGCCGAGCTGACCCGCGTCCTGTCCGAGGACGAGACGCGGACCTGGTTCGCCCGCACCTCGTTCGGCGACGGGACCCACGCGGCGTCAGTCCGCTGACCGGCGGGACCGGAAAACGGTTCGACGGCTCCGCGGCCCGCTGGCACAGTGACGCACCATGGCGAACTCGCAGCTGCTGACCGCCGCGGACGTACAGCGCATGCAGGCTCTGGCACAGCGTGTCACGGCCGTGCGCCCGGACCTGGTGAACAGCGACGCCACCTTCGGCGAGCTGGCCTGGAACTGGGGCAAGGGGCACCGCACGGAGGGTGCGAGCTGGCCGTGCCGGCTGTGGTTCTCCGGCGGGGACCTGGTGGCCTGGGGCTGGGCCCGTCTCCCGCGCCAGGTGCGGCGGAGCGACGGGTCGGTCAGCGACATCACCGACGCCTGTCTGTCGTACCAGGTCGATCCCGGCCACGCGGGCCTGGTGGACGAGGTGATCGACTGGTACGACGCCACGGCGGGCGACATCGAGCGCACGGTGATGCCGGGCGCCGCCGACGAGTTCGCCCTGAATCGATGGGCCGCGCACGGCTACGTGACCGACCCGGCCGCGCTCGGCGACGCCGGGTCCTGGACCCAGCTCAACGAGCGCGGCCTCGACCACGTGGAGCAGCCGGTGCTGCCGGACGGATTCCGGTTCCGCACCGCTGAGGAGGCCGGGCCGGACGCCGCGGTCCAGGCCCATGTGGACGCCTGGGCCCCCTCGACGTACAGCGCCGAGGGCTACGAAGGCGTCCGGCGGACGGCTTCGTACCGCGGCGACCTGCACCTCCTGGTGGAGGCCCCGGACGGGACGATGGCGTCCTCGACGATCATGTGGCTCGACGGGGTGAACAGGACCGCCGAGTTCGAGCCGGTCGGGACGCACCCCGGTTACCGGCGGCGGGGCCTGGCGCGGGCGATGCTGCTGCACGGGATGCGTCTGGCGCGGGCGGCCGGGGCCGCCCACATGACGGTGGCCTGCCTGGGCGCACCGGGCCGTCCCCAGGCGCGGGAGCTGTACTACGGGGTCGGATTCCGCCCGGTCTCGCGGGACGCGCCGCTGATCATGACCGGGACCCGGACCGGGGGCTGAGGGCCGTCAACGGCCCTGCTGCCGGGGAGCCGGCGTGAGTCCCGTGCACTGCCGCAGCTGCTCGTAGCGGTCGCTGATGCTCTGCGCCGCGGCGCCGGTCCGCGGCTCCGGTACGCCGTGGCCGTCCACGAGCGCGGGAGTGAAGTCGGCGGCCGTGACCGAGCCGTGCGTCACCGTGAGGGTCGTCACGCCGGTCTCGTCCGAGTGCGGGTACGGAGAGGAGCCGTACCAGAGGAAGTTGCCGAGGCCGTAGGCCACGTAGGTCGGTCCGAGCATGCCGGAGCCGAGCATGACGTGGGCGTGGGTGCCGACCACCGCCGTGGCGCCCGCGGCGGACAAGTCGGCGGCGATGGAGCGCTGCTCGGGTCCGGGACAGCTCTGCCCCTCGGTGCCCCAGTGCAGGTAGACCACGACGACATCGGCGCGTGCCCGTGCCGCGCGGACCGCGCTCACGAGCCGCGACCGGTCCAGAGCCGAGGCGATCCCGGGACGCTCCGGCCCCGCACGGAACGTGGCGTTGGTGAGGTCCTGGATCTGACTGGCGGCGAGCACGGCCAGGCGCACACCGTTGACCTCGGTGACGTACGGCCGGTAGGCCTCGGTGTCGTTCGCGCCGATGCCCAGCACGGGGATCGGCGAGTCGTGTGCGGCGGAGAGGGTGTCGGCCAGCCCCTCGGGGCCGTAGTCGACCGCGTGGTTGTTGGCCATGGTGACCGCGTCGATGCCCGAGCGGCGCAGCGCGTCCAGCGCCCGCGGCGGTGTCCTGAAGTGGTAGAGCTTCGGCTCCGGCGTCCCGCGGGTGGTGATCGCCGACTCCAGGTTGACCATGGCGAAGTCGGCGGCCGACAGCACGGGGGACAGCGGGCCGAGGGCGGGGTCGGCATCCAGCCGCGGCGCCGTGCGCTGCGTGAAGTGGACGTCACCGGCGAAGGCGAGGGTGACCGTGCCGGGTTCGCGGTGGCGGGCGGGGGGTGCGGTGGCGGAAGTTCGGGGGAGTGCCGAGGACTTGAGCTGCGGCGGAGCGGCGTTGTCGGTAGGGGCTTCGCCGGGCCTCGACACCAGGTAGGCCGTCGCCGCGGCCACCACGACGATCATCGCCGCGCCCAGCGTGGTGTGTCTGCGACGCCGCTGCCGGCCGGGGAGGGCGGCATGGCGCGACTGCGGTTCATGCATCGGACAACCGTACGATCGATTCGTTCAGGGGGTCCGCTCGCGCGCAGAACGCGCTGCCGCCGAATCAGCGCGCGTCACGGAGCCCTTGGATGGACAGGCCCTCCAGCCTGCTTCCGGAATGAGACCGCCCTGAGCCCGTAAGGTCGCGAAACGGCAACGCAACAGGCCCGCGGTCCCGCCGCCGGTCAGGCGGGCCGCGTCGGGGCCTTGCGGGCGAGCAGGTGGACCTCGCGGAACTGCCGAAGATCGGCCGGCTGCGGCTCACGGACGATCCGGGCCACCTCGGCCAGTCCGGACCGGCGCAGCATCGCCGCCAGATGATCGGGCCACCACCGATAGGCCGGTGCGACCGCGTGGTCGAAGACCTGCGTCGGGTGGGCCGCGTCCTCGCTGGCCGAGAAACCCAGCAGCAGATGACCGCCCGGTGCCAGCACGCGGTGGAACTCCGCCAGGACAGGGGCGAGTTCGTGCGGCGGGGTGTGGATGACGGACCACCGTGAGAGCACGCCGCCCAGTGCGCCGTCGCCGATGTCCAGCGCGGTCATCGAGCCCACGTCGAACCGCAGGTCCGGATAGGACCGGCGCGCCGACGCGACCATCGCGGCGGAGGCGTCGACGCCGAACACCGGCAGGCCCAATGCGTGCAGGTGGGCCGTGACATGGCCGGGTCCGCACCCCAGATCGGCGACCTGGCCGTCGCCGCTCGCGCGCACGGTCTCGGCGAAGGCGCGCAGGGCGGCGCGGTCCAGGGGCCTGTTGCGCAGCTCGTCGCGGAACCGTTCCGCGTACAGCGCGGCAACCGCGTCGTAGGCCTCGCGGGTGGCGCTGAGGGCGTCGGTCTCGGCCATAGCCGCGACCCTAGCCCCTGGCGCCGTGGCGGGAGCGGGATTCGCGATCTTCCGTCTCGCCTGCCGCTCGGCACCTCGCGCCGTGCGGGCGGAACGCTGGGGCCACTGGGCGGTCCGGCGCCGAGTCGGCGGCGCGGCGCGGGAACTGCGCGTTGGGCAGTGTGCGTCGGTGGGGGCATGAGAGAGCGAAGAGAACCCATGGGTGCCGTGGGCTGCCTCGTGGCGGCTGCCAGTGCGTGTGTCGGGCTCGGGGTGTGGCTGCAGGGTGCCCGTCCGGCTCTTCAGGGGGGTTTCGAAGGCCGACGGGACTGGAGCCTGCTGTATGTGGAACTGCCGTTCATGCTGGTCGGGTTGCCCGCGGTCACGCTGGCGGTGTGGGCGGTGGCGAGCGGTGTGCTCCGGCGACGGGCCGGTACGCGTGCGCGGACGGCGGTGTCGGGCGGGGCGGCCGCGGCGGCGCTGGCCGTGCTGATCTGGGGTTGTCTCGCCTGGCTGGACGTCCGGGTCGACGCGTTCCTCGAAGGCGACGCGTGATTGCGGCGGCGTTCAGCGCGGAAGCACCCAGTCCGGCCGCCAGGTTCCGGCGGCGTCGGGGCCGGTCGCGGTGGTGGCCAGATGGGCGCGGAGGGTGGCCAGCGCCGGGTGGGGGTTGTCGCGGTGCCAGAGGAGCGAGTGCGGGTAGACGGGCGTCGGGTCGGTCACGGGGATGCGGCGCAGGCCGTGGCCGGCGGGCCAGCCGGTGGGGTCGGCTCCGGTCGGTGACTGGGGGAGCATGCCCGCGCCGATGAAGGTGGCCAGTGCCGGGGTGCCGGCCACGGTGTCCAGCAGCGCGTCGGAGCCGAAGTTGGGGCCGGTCGTCTCGATGGTGAGGCCGAACTCGGCGACGAGGGCGTCGTAGTAGGCGGCCCACTCGGTCCCGGGGACGACGCCGGGCATCCAGATGCGGTGCCCGGCGAGCTGATGGACCGTCACCGACGCCACGTCCGCGAGCGCGTGGCCGGGGCCGGTCAGCAGTTCCAGTGGCTCGTCGTGCACCCGCACGGATGCGATGTCCTCGGGGAGCGGCCTGCCGGGCGAGGCGACGGCGCGGAAGGAGGCGTCGATCTCGCCGGACCGGACGGCGGCGACCGCCCTGTCGATGTCGGGCAGCATCACCACGTCGAGTTCGATCTCGGGCCGTGCGCGGTGGAAGCCGCGCATCAGGCCCGACGCCGCGCCGCGCGAGGCGAGGATGTCGACCCGCAGCGGGCGGCGGCCGGTGCGCACGGACGAGGCCGCGCGCTCGGCGACGCGCAGCAGTTCACGCGCGTGGGGCAGGAACGCCTGCCCGTCGATGGTGAGCTCGGCACCGCGCGGGGTACGGGTGAACAGCCGCACGCCGAGGTCGCGTTCCAGCGCGGCGACGCGCTTGGAGACGGCCTGCTGGGTGACCGCGAGTCCGGCGGCGGCCTCCTGGAACTGCCCCGCCTCGGCGACGGCGACGAAGGTCCGTACGGTGTCGAGGTCCATGCCGACACCCTAAGGTCACAACCATTGGTTGTGTCCGGTGGTCCGACGGTTGTTTGATCCCCCGGTACGCCGTTCGCTTTGATGCTGGCGACCGCGGATCGCGTGGTGCGGGCGAGGGGTGGAGGGCGTCGGGCATGAGAAGCGGGCACCGGCTGGGGCGGCCGTTCGGGTGGCTGTGGGCGGCGTACGGGACCAGCGCGCTCGGCACGTGGCTCGCCTTCGGCGCGTTCCCGCTGATCGCGATCCAGGTCCTGCACGCCGGGTCGGCCGAGGTCGCCGCGCTCGCGTCCGCCGGCGCGGCGGTGGGTGCCGTGGTGGCGGTGCCGCTCGGGCCGTGGGTGGAGTTCCGCCGCAAGCGGCCGGTGCTGATCGCGGCGGACCTGGTGCGGTGCGCGGCGCTGCTGACGATCCCGGCCGCGTTCGCGCTCGGCGTGCTCACCTTCCTTCAGCTCCTGCTGGTCTCGGTCGTGGTCGCGGCCGCCGACATCACCTTCCGTGCCGCCTCCGGCGCGTACCTGAAGACGCTGCTGCCGGCCGGGGACCTGCTCGTCGCCAACGCCCGGTTCGAGTCCACGGCCTGGACGACCACGATCGTGGGACCGCCGCTGGGCGGCGCGGCGATCGGCCTGCTCGGTCCGATGGCGACGGTCGTGGCCGACGCGGTCAGCTACCTGCTGTCGGCCCTGGGCATCCGCGCCACGGGCGGGCACGAGCCGCGGCCCGCGCACCGGGAGGGGGCGCGCATGCGGGCGCGGGACCTGCTCGACGGCTGGCGGTACATCCTCGCCGACGCGGTACTGCGTCCGCTGTTCCTCAACACCGCGCTCTTCAACGGCCTGGTGATGGCGACCCAGCCGCTGCTCGCCGTCCTGATGCTCGGCCGGCTCGGGTTCACGCCGTGGAGTTACGGACTCGCCTTCGCGGCGCCCTCGATCGGCGGGCTGCTCGGCTCGCGGCTGGCCCGGCCGCTCGTCGACCGGTGGGGCTGGCACCGGGTCCTTGTCGCGGCCGGGGCGCTGCGCGCGCTCTGGCCCGTCGGCCTGACCTTTGTGGGGCCCGGCACCGGAGGGCTGCTGCTGGTGATCGGCATAGAGTTGGGGCTCATTTTCTGCTGCGGGGTCTTCAACCCCGTGTACGCCACCTCCCGCCTCGAACGCACCGCGAGCGACCGGGTCGCCCGCACGCTGTCCGCCTGGGCGGTGACGACCAAGGCGTCGACGGCGCTTCTGACGGCCGTCTGGGGTGTGCTGGGTGCCCTGCTCGGCCCGCGTACGGCCGTCGGCCTGGCCGGTGTGCTCCTGCTCGCGACACCCCTGCTGCTCCCGCGCGGCGCGGCAGCGCGTCTCCCCGCTCCAGAGCCGGAGCCGAGCCGTACCTGACGCGGCGACTCGTGATTCCATTCCCGCATGACCACCGAGAGCACCGAGAGCACCGCGGCGCGCGGCGGGCGGCCGGACCGCGCGGTCCGGCCCAGGACGGACGGCGATGTCGAGGAGTGCGTCCGGGTCCTCGCGCGGGTGCATCACAGCGACGGCTACCCGGTCGACTGGCCGGACCGCCCGGGCGACTGGGTCGCACGGGCCACCGGGCTGGGGGCCTGGGTCGCCGTCCTCGACGGCCGCCTCGCCGGCCATGTCGGCCTCTCCCGCCCCGCGGAGGGGGACACGGCCCCCGGGCTGTGGGGCGACCGGAGCGGTACCGGCCGCGAGGGGACAGCGGTGGTGAGCCGGCTGTTCGTCGACCCGGGGGCGAGGGGGCACGGGCTCGGCGCGCTGCTGCTCGGCCGGGCCGAGCGGGAGGCCCGGCGGCTCGGCCTGCACCCGGTGCTCGACGTGGTGGCCTCCGACACGGCGGCGGTCGCGCTGTACGAGCGCCTGGGGTGGGAGTTGCTGTCCGAGCTCGAACAGCGCTGGGGGCAGGGGCGGATGGTGCCGATCCGCTGCTACGCGGCGCGGACCGGGGCCGTCGTAGAGTCCTCCCAGGGCGTGTTTCGAAAGTAGCGCCGGCCGCCCGGAGGGCGGGTCCCGCGGCTCCCCCAGCTACCGCTGGGGGTACCCCCAGGTGCGGTGCATCGCAAGGCGGAGAGTCGTCCTCGTAGTGGGCTACTCGGACGATTCGACAACGCAGCGTGGGGGCACCCCCGGCCGAAGGCTGGGGGAGTGCCGTGCCTGGGGGCACCTCCCAGCGAAGCTGGGGGAGCGTCGCGGGATGGGGGCACCTCCCAGCGGTAGCTGGGGGAGGGATTTTCGAAACACGCCCTAGCAACCTCGGTCCGTTGGCAGCCCGCCGCCGCCCGGAGCCGCAGAGCCGGAGGACACACCGATGCACACCAAGAGGGTCGAGTTCACGGGGTCGCAGGGCGCCGCGCTGGCCGCGCGGCTGGAACTGCCCGAGGGCGAGCCGCGGGCGTACGCGCTGTTCGCGCACTGCTTCACCTGCGGCAAGGACCAGGTCGCGGCCACCCGTATCTCACGGGCGCTGACGGAGTTCGGCATCGCGGTGATGCGCTTCGACTTCACCGGTCTCGGGGGCTCCGGTGGAGAGTTCGGCAACACGCACTTCAGCTCCAACACCGACGACCTGGTGCACGCCGCCGAATACCTGGAGGCCCACCACAAGGCCCCAGGCCTCCTCATCGGGCACTCGCTCGGTGGTGCGGCGGTCCTCGCCGCACGGCACCGCATCCCCCGGGTACGGGCCGTCGCCACGATCGCCGCACCCTTCAGCCCCGCTCACGTCCTGCACCTGCTCGGGGACGACCGCGACGAGATCGAGCGGGAGGGCGAGGCCGAGGTCGTGCTCGCGGGCCGCACCTTCTGCATCCAGCGGAACTTCCTGGACGACTTCGCCACCCAGCCGCAGACCGAGCGCATCGCGGGCCTCAGAGCCCCGTTGCTCGTCTTCCACTCGCCGACGGACGAGTTGGTGGGCGTCGACAACGCACGGCACATCTTCGACACCGCGCGCCACCCCAAGTCCTTCATCGCTCTCGACGGGGCCGACCACCTGCTGACCAAGGTCGCCGACGCCGCGTACGTGGCGACCGTGCTCGCCGCGTGGGCCGGCCGCTACGTGCTCGGACCGGCCGGGCAGCCCAGCCTTACGAATTGACGGCTCGTCAGAGACGATGGACGGCGTCGGGTACCGCAGCCGCCTGCGGGAGGCCGGCCTGACGCCACTCCGCCGGCGACGATCCGTAGACCGCCCGGAAAGTACGGCTGAAGTGGGCGTGGCTCGCGAAGCCCCAGCGGTGCGCGATGGCCGCCACGGTCTGCCCCGCGAGTTCGGGACGTACGAGGTCCCTCCGGCAGGCCTCGAGCCGCAGGCGCTGGATCCACCGGCCGACGGTCATGGGTTCGCCCTGGAAGAGCTGGTAGAGGTAGCGCACCGAGATGTGGTGCGCCGCCGCCACCGAGGCCGGGCAGAGTGACGGGTCGTTGAGGTGGCTGCGGATGTAGGTGCGCAGGCGAAGCAGCAGGGCCGCCTCCACGGCGGGCGTGGCCTCCTGCTTGACGTTCCCCTCCAGGGTGACCAGGGCCGTCAGCACGTCGACGATCCCCTGCTTGAGGAATTCCTTCGGCGCCGGTGCGCAGATGCAGTTGTCCGTGATCGTGACGAGTCCGTTCACGTACGACGCGAGGATGCCGCTGATGCCCTGGCCGGGGGAGTAGGTCCGGCCGGTGGCCAGGCGCAGGGCCGAGTCGGGGAGGTCCACCATCTCGCGCGGGACGGTGGCGACGTGCTGCCGCACCGGGCCGGCGAAGTCCAGGACGTACGGCCTGCGGGTGTCGAGGATGACGAGCTGGCCGGCGGCGACCGGCGCCTCCCGGCCGTCCTGGGTCGCGACGCCGGCCCCCGTCCTTTGCAGGCTCACGACGAGTGAGTCGTCGCCGTCCGCGGCGATGAGCGGCGCGGACCGGGTCATCCGTTGCGGGCTCGCCTCGAGGGACCCGACCTGGACGCCCGCGACGCATGCCCGCCGTATGGTGCCGTGGATCGTGGCCTCCCCCCGCGTGCGGACCTCCAGCTGGATGAACGCCTTGCCCACGGCGTCCGTCCAGTAGTCGGTCCTCTCGTCGGGCGGTTTGATGTCCGTGGAGAATGCTTGGATCACGATGCCCTCGCGAATTGCCAGGAGGCATTGGGTCCCAGGAACCGGCGTGGTACGTGGTTCCGGGGGAACCCCTTACGCTGCCACCGTAAAGTCCGGCCGCGGTCCCGGAAGGCGTTTTGGGCGAGACTGCGGGACACCCGCAGAAATGCGAATCCGGGGTTGCGGCAAATCCCGGAGACCTCCTCCGGGCAAATGCGCGCGTGATCCGGTCGCGGGCCTGCCAGGACTGTCAGGCGCCGATGCGGGGCGGCGTGGCGGTTCCGTGGACGGCCTTGGCGTGGGACGCGTACCGGCGGCGTGCCAGCGCGGGGACGATCAGCCGGACGGGCAGCGGGGCCGTCGCCAGTACGGCCTTGACGACCTCCGGATCGCCCTCGTACATCGCCATGCCGAAAGCCAGTGGCAAGTCCTTCTTCGGCGTGGCCGTCATCCCGTGCTCGCCGAGCCGGTGCCACTCCGCCGCGGTCACGTGCTGCTCGGCGAGCGGCAGGATCTCCTTCTCCTCCAGGGCCATGTGCTCCAGGAGCACGCTCGCGAGGCGCTCCAGCGCCTCGGCGAGTTCCGCGCCGCGCAGCCCGGTGGAGCGCCAGCCTCCGAGCAGTGCGGTCACTTCCTGGTGCGCGGTGTCGATGGCGTGGTGCTGCTCCTCCATCGTGGGCACGACGGCGGCGGCCTCCGCACCGCCGCGCTCGACGAGCTTGGGCCACAGCAGCAGGTCCTCGCCCTCGTGGTGGGTGTGCAGGATGCGGCACAGCAGGTCCGCGTGGGCACCGACGACCTCCGTGCGCCGGATGTCGCCCGGCGCCACGGTCCGGACGAGGCCGGGAAGCAGGATGAACTCGCGGCGCAGCGCGGTGTGGGCCATGTACATGTCGCGCGTATCGGCCATCGGTTCAACGACGTGTGGTGCCATGGTGCGTTCCTTGTCCTGCCGTCTGCTGTGTGTGGGGGCGGGCGGCGAGCACGGAGCCGGCGGGCGATGCCTGTCGCGGACGGGAGAGCCCTGCCGTGTCGCTGCCCGGGCCACTGTGTCACCGGCGCCGATGGTCGCGCATGGGTCATATGCCCTTCGTGCGCGGCCGACGCCCGGGTCGTTCGGCCCTGCCCCCGTGTGCTGTTCGAGTCGGCCGCCGCAGGCCGGGCGACCGCGCCGGGTCCGTCCCGCGCCCTTTGCCCGTGCGTGCACGGTCTTTGTCCCTCCACGCAATCCACCGCCGGCGGCACGGAAATCGTCCGCGTCGCAGTTCCCGCGGGGGCACACTGTAATCCGACTCACAGTCCTCCTTCTTGAATGCGACGTGAACGCATTCCTGCGAGCACAATTCGGCGAGCACGCCCACGCCATGGCTTGTCGAGGATCTACATCAGTCAGGAATCTCCGATGACAGCACGCAAAGAACGGCTTGACGCAGCGTTTTTGGGGGGTCTCGGAGGTCGTCTGCACACCGATCGCGATACTCGGTGCGGACGGCTCGGTGTCGGGGTGGGTCGAGTCCGCCCGGCACCTCCTCGGCTACTCCGCGCAGGACGCGGTGGGGCGGCCGGCCGCGGCCATGCTGGCCTCGCCCGGCGACCGGGCCGCGGCATCCGCGCTCGCCCGGCGCTCCCACGTGCTGCCGCAGGCGTGGGCCGGCACGGTCGGGGTGCGCCACAGGGACGGCCGGGCGCTCGACGTGGGGCTGCGCGTCTCCCGGCTGTCCGGACGGCAGGACGGTTGCCGATGGCTGGTCTCGGCGACCCGCGTGGACGGGGTGGCGGACTCGCCCGCGGTGAGCGGGCTCCCGCTGTCGTCGCTCCTGGGCAGCGCACCGGTCGCGATCTGTGTCCGCGACACGGGGCTGCGCTGCGTGTGGGTGAACGACACCGCTGAACTCCTGGACGGGATACCGCCCGTGACACGCCTCGGCCGGCGGCTGACGGAAGTGCGGCCCGGCGCCGAGTCCGGCGCGCTGGAGGCGGTGATGAGGAAGGTGCTGGACAGCGGGACCCCGGCGCTCGACCTCGAGTACCCGGAGTGGCTCTCGGCGGTCGGCACCTGCGGCCCCTTCGAGGCCTCGTACTTCCGTCTGGACGGCGCGGACGGCAGCCCCGTGGGCGTGTGCTCGATGTGGGTGGACGTCGCCGAACGGGACCGGGCCCGCGAACGCCTGGCGATCCTGAGCGAGGCCGACAGCCGTGTCGGGACCACCCTGGACGTCGCGCGGACCGGGCAGGAACTGGCCGCCGTCGCGGTGCCGGCGCTGGCGGACTTCGCGATCGTCGACCTTGCGGACCCGGGCGGGCTCGGCCCCGACGTGCTGTTCCATCCGGCCCTGGTGGACGGGCCCGTCCCCGTGTTCCGCCGGGTCGCCCTGGCCTCGATCCACGAGGGGCCGTGCGAACCCCTGTGGACACCGGGGGAGGTGATCCTCGCGCCCGCGAACTCGACCTATGCCGGTGTCCTGTCCACGGGGAAGCCGGCGTGCACGGTCCTGGAGCCCTCCTGCCTCGACCCGCAGGACCCCTGGGCGGAGAAGGCCCGCACGTACGGGATCCACGCCCTCATGGCGGTACCGATACGAGCCCGCGACGAGGTGCTGGGCGTGGCGGTCTTCGCCCGGTCGAGGAATCCGGCGCCGTTCGACGAGGGCGATCTGCTGCTGGCCGAGGAACTGGTGGCCCGTGCCGCGCCGAGCCTGGACAACGCCGACCGCTACTCCCGCGGGCGCGCGTTCGCCCTGACCCTGCAACGCAACCTGCTGCCCCGGAAGTTGACGGGCGGATCGGCCGTCGAGGTGGCCTCTCGCTATCTGCCCGCGGACATCGTCGCGGGAGTCGGCGGCGACTGGTTCGACGTGATCCCCCTGTCCGGCGCCAGGGTGGCGCTGGTGGTGGGGGACGTGGTCGGGCACGGCATCGAGGCCGCCGCGACGATGGGCCGGCTGCGCACCGCGGTTCGGGCGCTGGCCTATCTGGACCTGCTCCCCGACGAGTTGCTCACCCATCTCGACGACCTGGTCACCCGCATCACCCAGGAGCACGAGAACGTCCAGGGACCGCCTGCCCAAGTCCTCTGGGCCACCTGCCTGTACATCGTCTACGACCCCGTCACGCGGACGTGCACCATGGCACGGGCCGGCCATCCGCCGCCCGCCGTCATCGACCCCGAGGGCCGCATCACCTTCCCGGACCTTCCCCCCGGAACGCCGCTCGGGGCAGGCGTGTCCTCCTTCGAGGCGGTGGAACTCGAACTGCCCGAGGACAGCGTGCTCGCCCTGTATACCGACGGCCTGGTCGAGTCCCGGACCCGGGACATCGACGCCGGCATCGACCGCCTCACGACGGTCCTGGCCCGGCGCGGCCGCTCGCTGGACGTGCAGTGCTCCGACGTCGTCGACGCCCTGTCGACACACCCGCCCGACGACGACGTCACGTTGCTGCTGGCGCAGACCCGCGTCCTCGGCCCCTGTCAGGTCGTCTCCTGGGACCTTCCCCTCCAGCCTGCCGCGGTGAGCAGCGCACGGGCCCTGACCACCCGGCAGTTGGCGCGGTGGGGGCTGGAGCATCTGGTGCCGTCCACCGAACTCATCGTCAGCGAACTGGTCACCAACGCGATACGCCACGGCAGGGGGCCCATCGGCCTGCGGCTGATTCGCGACCAGGTCATGACCTGCGAGGTCTCCGACAGCAGCAACAGCCTGCCGCGCCTGCGCCACGCCCGCCCCACGGACGAGAGCGGCCGCGGGCTGCTCCTGGTGAACCGGCTCTCCCGACGGCGCGGCACCCGCTACACGCGGGGCGAGGGGAAGATCGTCTGGGCCGAGCAGGACGTGGCACCCGGGGCGTGACGCGCGCCGCGCCACCGGGTGTCATCCCCCGTCGAAGCCGACGGGCACCGGAAGCGTGGACCACCGCGGCACCGGCCAGGCGACGGCGAAGGCCCGGCCGATCACGTCGTCCACGGGCACGAAGCCGCCGCCCGGTTCCTGGACATGGACGCGGGAGTCCCCGGAGTCGTCGCGGTGGTCGCCCATCACCCACAGGCGGTCCTTCGGGACCTTCACGGTGCCGACCGGGAAATCGTCGCACGGTGTGGCCCCGGGATAGATGTAGGGCTCGGCCAGGGGCTTCCCGTTGACCTCGACGGGCTTGCCGCTCTCGCACGTCACGGTGTCGCCGCCGACCGCGATCACGCGTTTGATGAGGTCCTTCTCGTCGGCCGAGGGCATCAGCCCGACGAAGGCCAGGACCTTCGTGACCGCGTTCGGGGCGGGGGCGCTCCGCTGCGCGGACCGGTCGTCCAGCCAGCCGCCGGGGTCCCGGAAGACCACGACCTCACCGCGTTCCGGCTGCGCGCCGAACCACGGGGTGAGCTTGTCCACCAGCACCCGGTCGCCGACCTGGAGGGTGTTCTGCATCGAGCGCGAGGGGATGGAGAAGGCCTGGACGAAGAAGGTCTTGATCCCCAGCGCCAGGACCAGTGCCACCACGATCAGGATCGGCAGCTCCTGCCACCAGGGGCGCGGCTCACGGACCGTGCGCGGCCGCTTGCGGCCGGCTGCCGCCGTGCCGTCGTCACCGGACCCCGCGGTGCCGGTGCGGTCGTCTTCCCCGACGGTCATGGCTGCTCCTTCGCGCTGAACGGGTGTACGGCGCACCGCGGTGGGTGCCGCGCGCTCCTGGACATCGTCATCTTGCGTCACGACCGGTCAGTCCGCCGCGAGGAGGTGGGCGGGGGCGATGCGGGAGTGGGCGCGGATGGGGAAGGCGAGGGCGGCGCTGACGAGGGTGATGGCGGCGAGGGTGGCCAGGCCGGCGGCACCGGCCACGGTCAGCAGGTGTCCTTCCAGCACACCCCGTCCGATGGCCAGGACCGCGGCGAGTCCCGCGACCGCGCCGGTGAGCCCGCCGAGCAGGGCGAGCAGGATGCCCTCGTAGAGGGTGAGGCGGGCGAGTTCCCGGGTCGTCCATCCGGTGGCGCGCAGGACGGCTAGGTCGGCGGCGCGTTCGCGCTGCGACAGGACGAGCACGTCCACGGCCCCGGCCGCGCCGAGCAGCAGGGAAAGGGCGACGCTGAGGTAGTCCGCGGAGCGCGCCTGGGCGACCACGCTGTTGCCGAGCAGGGAGCCGGCGACCTCACCGCGGAAGGCGAGGGTGAGGGCGAGGAGCACGGTGAACGCGGCGACGCCGAGGGCGAGTCCGGCCGCGCCCAGCAGGGTGCGGCCGCGGACACGCAGGAGGTTGCGCGCGGCGAGGCCGATCAGGGAGTGGACCGGCGCGGTCCGGCCGCCGGCCGTGACCGGGGGTCTGATGGCGTCCAGGGGGCGCAGCCTGGTGGCCCGCCAGGCGGGGAACGCTCCGGCCGTGACCGCGAGCAGCAGGGCGACGGGCAGGACGAGGGCGGCCTTCGTACCCGCGTCGGGGAGCCCGAGCAGGGCGCCCAGGACATAGGCGAGCAGGGAGCCGGCGGCGCCCGCCCCGAGCCCGATGGCGGCGAGTTCGCCGAGGACCAGCCGGAGGATGTCGGAGGAGGTCCAGCCCACGCAGCGCAGGGTGCCGATCTCGATGCGGCGGGAGCGGACGGAGGCGAGGGCGGCCTGTGCGAG
Organism: Streptomyces sp. NPDC088733; assembly: GCF_044751185.1. Taxonomy (NCBI): domain Bacteria; kingdom Bacillati; phylum Actinomycetota; class Actinomycetes; order Kitasatosporales; family Streptomycetaceae; genus Streptomyces; species Streptomyces sp. NPDC088733. The sequence goes on along the minus strand of NZ_JBIVLH010000030.1, from coordinate 92,078 downwards.
GAAGAGCGCGCACACCACGAGTACGAGCACGAAGAGCACCGCGCTCTTGGTGTCGACGGCCTTGAGGATGTGCAGGGCCACGCCCTTGGCGGTCCAGTACTCGCGGACGTTGATGCCGGACAGGGCGACGGTCTGCGGCGCCGGGGAGCTGCCGATGGTGATGTCCACCTGGAGGCCGGGGAAGGCGGTGCGGATGTGTCCGGCGACGGCGTTGACGCGGGCCTGCGAGGCGGGGTCGACACCGGTGACGCCGCTCACCCGGATGCGGATGGCGCTGACGGGTGCCTTGTCCTGCAGGGAGGGTTGCCGGCGGCTCTTGGTGAGGGTGGGGATCGAGTCGAGGGTGGTGAGCATGGTGGGCGGGGCCGTGAGGTAGCCGCCGAGGTTGCGGTCGGGGGCCAGCGGCCGGTCGTGCAGGGCGGTCCGCGCTTCCTTGTCGGCGCCCGTGACCTCTGGCGAGCGGTAGGTCTCCAGCGGCACCTGCGACAGCGAGGAGAAACCGGGCAGTTCGCCGGCGTCGTAGCGTCCGACCGGGACCAGATACGGGATCGAGGTCCGCCCGTAGTCCTCGTGGTCGCAGGTGAGGTAGCCGAGGCAGAAAGTGCCGGGGTGGCTGGTGACCTTCCGGTACTGGGTGCCGGTGTTCTCCTCGGGGACGAGGTCGACGAACTGGCGGTTCACATTGGTCCGCCAGATCTCTGGCGACTGGCCGGCACGAGGCCGCGGGACCAGGCCGTGCGCCGTGCGGTGGTAGTCGACCGGGCCGACCGTCCAGTAGTTGGACAGCGTGGGCGGATACGCGAACTTCTCGGGGTAGCCCTTCTCGATCTTCGCGGTGGCGTGGCCGACGGGCGTTCCGCGCAGGCCGTTGACGAAGTCGTGGGCGGCGGGGCTGCCGAGCTTCGCGGGCAGGAGGGCCGGGTCGCCGGCCTGGAGGCGTTCGACACGGGCGTCGAGAGTGCCGGCGGTCAGCGTGCGGTCGTTGAGCAGGACCGGGACCTTCCAGTAGGAGGACTCCGCCGACCAACGCTCCTTGTTTCCCCAGACGGGCTTGTCCCGGTCGGTGAGCACACGGCCGGAGGTGACCGCCTGGTTCAGGCCCACCAGTTGGTTCTCGGCGACGGGGTCGATCGCCGACAGCAGCACCGGATAGGAGACCGGGACTTCGGCCGCCACTTTTTCGTGGCCGGTCCGGCAGGTCAGCCACGCGTTCATGTCGCGGTCGAACGGTGACTCCTCGCGACGGTCCTCCGGGATGAAACTGGGTTCCAGCGGTTCGTAGCCGCCGTCGTCGGAGTGCTGAATGTGGAGGTCGGTCTTGTTGTAGTTGTAGTACCAGCAGACCGAGTACACGCCGTGCCCCGTGTCCTCCTGGAGCAGGTCTTCCGGCGACGAATCGTGGGGAAGCTCGGCGGGCCGCTTGATCGGGTTGCGGCTCACGTACACGTACTGGTCCGCGGTCCGGTACTGGTTCGGGCCCGCGGTCAGGGTCGGCCGGATCCGCAGCATCTGGGCGGGCGCGCCCGGATCGAGGAACGTGGAGACGTCGATCCTCATGGTGCCCTGCACCATGAGGTAGCCGAGGTTGGCGACCGGCGCGGCGATCTGTACTCCGGCCATGTCCTTGATGGCGTCGTACTGGTCCAGGGTGATCCCGCCGTAGATCCCGGACAGGAAGTTGGCCTCGACCAGGCCGTCGGCCCGCTCGACGGCGCCCTGACTGCCGTGGGGGCGGACGAGGACGTCGTAGGCGGAGCGGGCGTTCTTGCGGACGGTGTCGGTGGTGCGGGCCTGACTGGTCGTCACCGTCGAGGTGAGCAGGGTGAAACTGGTGGCGGCCACCAGGATGCCGGCGGCCAGCGCCAGCGCGCGGCCGCGGTGGCGCCGCAACTGCGAGAGGATCATGGCGATCACGGACGCAGGCCCCCCAGGCGGTCGAGCACGTCGGCGGCGGGTGTCACCTGCTGGTCGGAGGTGATCCGGCCGTCCTGGAGCCGGACGATCCGGTCGCAGTTCGCGGCGACTTCGGCGTCGTGAGTGGCGATCAGCATCGTCATGGCGTACTGCTCGCTCAGCGTCAGCAGCAGGTCGATGATCTCCCTTCCGGTGGCACTGTCGAGATTGCCCGTCGGCTCGTCCGCGAGCAGCAGTCCCGGACGGTTGATCAACGCCCGGGCCACCGCGACCCGTTGCTGCTGGCCACCCGAGAGTTGCGAGGGCAGCGCGCCGGCACGCCCGGCCAGGCCGACGGCGTCCAGGAGTTCCATGGCGCGGGCCCGCCGGTCGAAGTCCACCCGGCGCGGCAGCACCGGCACCAGGACGTTGTCCAGCGCCGTGAGGGCCGGCAGCAGGTGGAACCGCTGGAAGACGAAGCCGATGCGGCGGCGGTGCGCGTCCAGCCGGGACGCGGTGAGTTCGGCCCCGTCGACCTCGACCGTCCCGGAGTCCGGCCGGTCCATTCCGCCGATCACATGGAGCACGGTGGACTTGCCCGCGCCCGACGGCCCGGTCAACGCGACCGACACACCGTCGGCGATCACCAGGTCGACACCGTCCAGCGCCGTGATCCCCGGGTAACGGCGGGTCACCCCCCGCAAGGTCACACCCATGAGCCCTTCCCACCCTCCTGCATTGCCGCAATGCAGCGGTACATTGTCACAATACATAGGGGGTGTGAAAGTGCCACTGCATCATGCGGTGCTCGCTCTGCTGTCCGAAGGGCCCAGCCACGGCTACGAGCTCAAGGGCCGCTTCGAGCAGGCCATCGGTCCGCAATGGGGCGGCCTCAACATCGGCCACCTCTACCAGATCCTCGACCGCCTCGTCCGCGACGGCTACGTCACCCGCTCCCAGGTCGCCCAGACCGACCGGCCCGACAAGACGCGCTACCAGCTCACCCCCACCGGCCAGGACGAGTTGACCGAGTGGGCCACCGCCGCCTGGACCCGCACCGGCGGCTTCCGCGACGAGTTGTTCCTCAAGCTCCTCGGCGCCGCCTCCCTGGGGGCCGACGCCCTGGACACCCTCGTCGAGGCCCAGCGGCAGACCTACGTGCGAGAACTCGCCGGACTCGCGCGCCTGCGCCGCACCCACGCCGACGACCCCCTCGTCGCCCTGCTCATCGACGCCGCCATCGCCCACACCAAAGCCGATCTCAACGTCGTCGACAACGCGGTGCAGCGGCTCACACCACTCATCAACACCGGGCTGGGCACCCGTGGTGACGCATCCCCGTCAGGAAGTGCGAGCGGTGAGGAGCAAAGCGGACGAAAGGAAACACTGTCCGCATGAGGTCTCTTCTCGTGTCATGTAACACTTTCCAGTACAGATCATGGTGAGAAGGTGATGCTTTCGACCCTGCCGGACGCCAGGCGTCCCGGATCGAGAGCGCCCGCCTGAACCAGGGAGCACGAACCATCCGATGCAGTCCATGGTGTACACGGCCGACGCAAACAGCCTTCCGGCACTGGTGGGTCGTGATGAGGATGTGGAGCGGGTCGAGGCTCTGCTCGGCTCGGTCGACTCCGGCGGTGCGGTGCTGCTGTCGGGAGAGCCCGGAGTGGGCAAGACGACGCTGCTCAACCTGCTCGGCCAGCGGGCCCTCACCGCGGGTGCCAGGGTGCTGCGCGCGGGGGGCACGGCCGTCGAGAGCGAGGTCGCGTACTCGGGCCTCAACCAGCTGCTCTTCCCCGTCTGGGAGGAGAGTTCCGGGACCTTGGAAGGCGCGCACCGGGACGCGCTGCGCGTGGCGCTGGGCTTCGGCAGCGGAACGCCGCCGGACCGGTTCCTGGTCTCCAACGCCGCCCTCGTGCTGCTGCGCGGCGCGGCCGCCGAGACACCCATCCTGCTGATCGTCGACGACCTCCAGTGGGTGGACCCGGCCAGCACGGCCGTGCTGCAGTTCGTGGCACGCAGGCTCTCCGGCAGCCGCATCACGTTCCTCGCCGCGACCCACCCGGGGAAGCGCGGCCATCTCGAGAGCGGTGGACGCGCCGAGTACGAGATCCCGCCGCTGGACGGGGAGTCGTCACGGCTGCTGGCCGGTCTCCGCCATCCGGACCTGGCCGGATGCGCGCTGGACTGCGTCATCGCCGCCGCGCAGGGAAACCCGCTGGCCCTGGTGGAACTCCCGGCCGCGCTCAGCGGACCGCAGCGCGCCGGGCTGGAGCGCCTGCCCGACCCGCTGCCGCTCAGCCGCCGCCTCCGGGAGGCCTTCGGTTCGCGGGTCGCGGCGCTGCCGGCGGCCACCCGCAGACTGCTTCTGGTCTCCGCGCTGGAGGAGACGGGGGACGTCGCGGTGCTCCAGGCGGCCGTGCAAAGGCTCTGCTCCGCGTCCGGTCCCACGGACCTCGAGGCCGCCGAGTGCCACGGACTCGTGCACATCGACCAGTTCGGCCATCGCCTCAGGTTCCTGCACCCGATGATCCGTACCGCGGTGCTGGAGGGATCCACCCCCACTGAGCGCCGCGCCGTGCACCGCGAACTCGCCGAGGTGCTGAACGAATGGCCCGACCGGCGCGCGTACCACCTGGGGGAGGCGTGCACGGAACTCGACGAGTGCGTCGCCGCCCTGCTGGAGGGCAGCGCCCACCGCCTCGTGCGGCGGGGCGACGCCACGGCGGCGATCCGCGCCCTCACCAAGGCCGCGCACCTGTCCCCCGGCGCCGCCGACCGCGCGCGCCGGCTCTCCGCGGCCGCCTACGTACGGGCGGACGCCTCCGGTGAGTTGATCACGGCCTCCCGGCTGATCGACGACGCCCGGCGCGTCGGCACCGACGAACGCGCGCTGCTCTACTCGGCCGCCGTCTCGGTCCACCGGCTGCTCGACGGCGAGGGGGACATCGACACGGCCCACCAGACGCTGCTCAAGGCGATCGAGAGCCTCGACCGCTCCTACGACGCCTGCGATCTCGCGCTGGACGAGGCGCTCCACCTCCTGGTCCTGCTGTGCTGCCTCGGCGGCCGCCGGGAGCTGTGGGTCCCCCTGGAGAAGATCCTCGACCGACTCGGGGCCGACGTCCCCCGGCTGCTGGCCGTCTACGTCGCGACGCAGGGCGACCCCGCGCGCACCGCCCTGCCCGCGCAACCCGACCTGGAGGAACTCATCGCCGGGTTGCCCCAGGAGACCAGTCCGGCGCGGATCACGCGGATCGGTGTCGTCAGCCTCACCGCCGACCGCTTCGCCGATGTGCGCGACTCCGTGTCGCGCATCTCGCCCCAGGGGCGCAAGCAGATCTTCGTGCTGCCGCTGCTGTGCACGGACGCGTTCCTGACCGGCAGGTGGGACGAGGCGACGGCGCTGGCCGACCAGGGGGTGCGGCTGTGCAAGGAGCTGTCCTTCGAAGCCCTCTCCTGGTACTTCGTGTACTACCGGGCCGTGGTCGCGGCGGCGCGCGGCGACGCCGCGACCGCCGGGGAGGCGGCCGAGGCGATGGCCCTGTGGGGGACATCGCGCGGCGCGCTCCATCTGGTGACCCTGGCCGAGCACGTCCAGGTGCTGATCCGGCAGGCGGAGGGCGACTTCGAGCGCGTCTACGGGCACGCGGCGGCCGTCAGCCCGGCCGGCGAGCTGGCCCCGTACACCCCCGTGGCACTGCTCGTGGTGGTGGACCTGGTGGAGGCCGCGGTCCGCACCGGCCGGCGGGAGGAGGCGGCCGCCCATGTCCGGGCGGTCCGCAGCGCCGGGATCGCCCGGCTCTCCCCGCGCAGGGCCATGCTCGTCGACGCCGCGGCCGCCATGGCGGCCGAAGCGGACGAGGCCGCGATCGAGTTGTTCGAGCAGGCCCTGTCCCACCCCGGTGTCCAGCAATGGCCCTTCGACTGGGCACGCGTGACCCTGGCCTACGGCGAACGCCTTCGCAAGGCGCGATCGACCACCGAGGCCAGGGCCTCGCTGCGCGCGGCCCTGGCGGCCTTCGAGGAACTCGGTGCCCGGCCCTGGGCGGACCGGGCGGCACGCACGCTGCAGGCGAGCGGGGGGATGACCAGGCGCGCCGAGGGACCGGAGCCCGTCATGCTCACCCCGCAGGAGCTGGAGATCGCCCATCTCGCGGCCACCGGTCTGACCAACAAGCAGATCGCCGAGCGGCTCTACCTCTCCCCGCGCACCGTGGGGGGCCATCTGGGCCGTATCTTCCCCAAACTCGGGATCGCCTCCCGCGCGGCACTGCGCGATGCCCTGATGAATCTCGGCGAGCGCTGAACCGCGCGCGTCGAGCGCCGCCGGACGGGCACGTGCCGGCGGCGCCTCGGCGTCCCGGGGGGCTGCAGGGATGGGCAAGGCACCGTGCGTCACGGAGCAAGGAGCAGGACCGGTCACGAACCTACGGTCGACAGTGGCCCACCCTCAGTGGAGCCGGGACGACCGTGGAGGAGTGACGCAGATGACGCATATGGACAGGTTCGAGGAGGAGCGGGGCGAAAAGCAGCCGGGACACCATCTGGCTGTGGCAGGGATCCTGGGGGCCCTGGCCGTCTGCGGGGTGAGCGCGCTCTGCGCGACCTTGCCGCTGCACCATCCGAGCTACGCGTGCGGCCTGGCCCCGGTGATCACCACCGGGGTGGTTGCGGCGATCCTGGCCCGACTGAAGAACCGGTACCGTTCCACGGCCACGCAGGCGCGCGCGGTGTCCGACACCGTCCAGCGCGTGTTGTTGCGGCCGCTGCCGAGGCGTATCGGCGCCCTGGGCATCGCCTCCGTCTACCGCGCGTGCGGTGGCCGGAGCGAGGTGGGCGGTGACCTGTACGCCGTGGCCCGGACGGGCGGCGCGACACGCCTGATCATCGGTGACGTGTGCGGCAAGGGCCTGCCCACGTTCGAGGACGTCGCGGCCGTGCTCGGGGCCTTCCGTGAATGGGCCCCCTGCACCACCACCTTGACCGAGCTGTCGGGGCGCCTGGAGCAGAGTTTCCTGCGCCACCTGGCAGAGACCGACGACAGCACCGACGGCACCCGGGCCCGGGACGAACGCTTCGTGACCGCTCTGCTCCTGGAAGTCCCGGACGGCGAGCGGCAGGTGCGCATGGTCAACCGGGGCCATCCCCCGCCGGTCCGGGCCCACTGCGGTTCCGTGGCCCTGGTCTCGGGCTGCTCGTCGCCCCCGCTGGGCCTGCACGGCCTCCAGGACGTGGGTGCCATCGAGGAGCGCTTCGAACTGGCTGCCGGGGACGCGCTGTTGCTCTACACCGACGGGCTGATCGAGGCCCGTGACGCCGCCGGGCGCTGCTACCCGCTGCTGGAGCGCGCGACGGCCTGGGAGTGGACCCGGCAGAGCGCGGCCCGTCGCGTCTGCCTGCCCGACGCGCTGTCGGAGATCCTCCAGGACCTCGTCGCGCACACCGGGGCGCTTCCCGATGACGATCTGGCGATGGTCGCGCTGACGCGGGTCGAGAAGCCGGATGCCGCAGCGCTCACCGGGGCGGCCGGCGACTCCCGCCCCGAGGAGAGGGGGCGGTTGGGGTAGGACCGGCCCGCCACCGCCTGCGGTGGTGGCCGGGCGGGGGAGCGGGCCGGCGTCCCGCGGGGAACTTCCCCGCGGGACGCCGGCTTCGTCGTGCCCGGGACGGGCGGTGCCGCCGGCCGGGTCCGGCGGACGGACTCACCCGGACCACCGGCTCGTCGCCAGGAAGCGCGATATGTCCAGGGCGCAGTCCGTCACCTGCCGGGCGAGTCCCTCCACCCGGTCCGAGGTCAGCCGTTGCGTCGGCCCCCCGAGGGTGACGGCGGCCGTCACGGTGCCGTCGGTGGCGTAGACGGGGGCGGCGAGGGCGTTCAGGCCCATTTCGTGCTCCTCGCAGACGAAGGTCCAGCCCCGCAGCCTGATCTCGTCCAGTTGCCGGTGCAGGGCCTCGGGCTGGACGACCGTTCTGCGCGTGTAGGCGGTCAGTCCCGCGTCCAGGACGAGCCGGAGGGCATGGGGTTCGTAGGCCATGAAGACCTTGCCCGCCGCACTGCCGCACAGGGGCCTGACCTGGCCGACGTAGCCGTGAGGGGTGAGCGGGTGCGTGGAGTTCGCCCACACCACGGTGACCTGGTTGCCGTGCCGGCGGATGTGGAGGCCGCAGCACTCACCGGTCTTGTCGCGGAGTGCCGCGACCGCGGGCCTGGCCGCTGTGATGAGGTCCGAGGCCACGTCCGCGGACGCCGACCACCGGATCACCCGCAGACCGACACAGAAGAAGGCCCCCTCGCGCTGGAGCGCGTTCTCCTCGACCAGTGCGTGCAGGATCCCGGTCAGCGTCGATGACGGCATGCCCGTCATGCGGACGATTTCCGAGGGGTGCAGGCACGGTGTGTCGACGGAGAAGCAGTCCAGAATTCTGAAGGCCTCCTGGAGGATCTGCGGGGCGGGGTGTGGTTCAGCTGAGTGATGGATTGTCATGTTCGTATCCTCCGCGCGCAAATCCCGCTGGGATTGAAGCGGCCACGGTGATAGGCTGGTGTATCATTCAAGTAGTCGCGTGATGACTGCAGATGATGACATGGACCGAGTGAATCGCCGCTCGGTGTCTCCGCTGATGCCGGGCACTGCTGAACAGCGCTTTTCCCGGCCTTGTTGATCCTTTTGGCCGATGTACCGCGTTCCGCCGCATTGCGGGGGTCGGGAAGACCGGCGGCGGTCCATGCGTTTATGGTGCCCGTCGGCTTTCCTTGTCTACCCTGCGAAAAGCTTTATGGGCGTGTTTTCTTTGGCCTCTCTCCGCGGCTGATTCGTACCGTGCTCGTTCGGTGTCTCCCGCTCGGTTCCCGATTCTTCCGGGCGCAGCCAGAGGCAAGGTGCGGTGCGCTCTCGGGCAAGGAATCCGGCGGGGCCGCTGCCTACGGTGGAGACGCACATGCCCGGGAACGATCGGGAAGGAACGACGCCGATGCCGGACGCGGAGGAGACGACAGAGATGGACGCGGCATGGGACGACGGGCGGGCGGGCCGCCACCTGGCCGTCATGGGAGCCGTGACCGTCTGCGTGGCGTGCGCGCTGTGCCTGGTCCCTGGCATCGCCCACGGCATCGCGCCGCCGGCCACCGTGGGAGCGGTGGCGGTGGTGCTCACCCGCCTCTGGGCCTGGGCCCGTGACGTGAGGGCGTTGAGCCGGCCATGGCAGACCTGACGACGCGGCTGGCCCCGGAGGAACTGTGGGTTCTGTTCCGGCTGGTCGTGCCGCCGACCGAGGTGGAGCGCGCGCAGGGCGGGGGCCGGAGGCGGGCGGGTGACCGCGAGGCCCTGGCCGCCATCATCTTCGTGGCCACGTCCGGGTGTGCGTGGCGGCAACTGCCGCCGGTGTTCGGGCCCGCCTGGCCCACGGTGTACCGGCGTTTCGCCCAGTGGAGCCGGGAGGGGGTCTGGGCACGGCTCCGCGAGGTCCTCCTCGACGAACTCAGCGCCCGCAGCGGACTCGACTGGCCGTGTTTCGCGATCGAATCCGTCAGCGTCCGTGCGGCGGAGGGCGGGCGCCCGCGGGCCGTCGTCCCCGCCGCCCAGCCACCGCCACCCACGCCCGACGGGTTCGCTGTTCACTGCGGCGGCGCGGCGGCCGACGGCAGGTGCTTCAGGAACCGACGCGAAAGGGCGTGACCGTTCCGTGGACCTGCCGGGCGTGGGACGCGTAACGACGCCGCCCCAGCACGGTGACGGCGAGCCGGACGCGCAACGGGGCGTTCGCCAGGACGGCTTGGACGACCTCCGGATCCCCCTCGTACAACGCCATCCCGAAGACCAGCGGCAGATCCCTCTTCGCGATGCCGGCCATCCCGTGCACGCCGAGCTCGTGCCATTCGGCCGCGGTGATGTGCCGCTCCGACAGCGGCAGCACCTCCTTCTCCACCAGGGCCATGTGCCTGAGGAGCAGGGTCGCCAGCCGCTCGAACGCCCCCGCGAGGCCCGCAGAGTTCCGACCGTCGCTGCGCCAGCCCGCGAGCAGCCCGGTCGCCTCCGCGTGCAGACCCGCGACGGCCCGGCGCTGCTGCCGCACGGTCGAGACGATGATCTCCGCCTCCACACCGGCGCGTTCGAGGAGCCTGGGCCACAGCAGCAGCTCCTCGCCCTCGTGCTGGGTGCGCAGGATCCGGCACAGCAGCGCCGCGTGGGCACCGACGGTCTCGGCGCGACGGGTGTCGCCGGGGACGACGGACCGGACGAGGTCGGGAAGCAGCCTGAATTCGCGGTGCAGCGCGGTGTGCACGGCGCTCATCCCACGGGTGTCGGCCATGGGTTCATTGACGAGTGGAGCCATTGTCTCTTCCGTGTCGTGCTGCCCGGCAGCGTCGCGGACGCCGCCGCGCAGCCGGTACGGGGGACTGCGCGCGACGTGGCCGCGTCGGCCCACGGCGTCGCGGCGCGATGCCGGGCTCTTCTGCCCAGGCCACTGTGCCAGCGGTGCCGGACCACCGCATGGGTCGAACAGCCCTGATGTGCGGGGGCAGCGCGGGTCGTTTGACGCCGCCGCCGGTTCCTCAGGCGCCTGGGTCCCATTCCTGGAGCAGGTCGAAGAGGCGCGGGTCGCCCTCGAGCTTGAGGGAGTCCGCCGGAATGCGGCCGTACAGGACCATGACCAGCTCGTGGGCCGTGCCCCGGGCGGAGGCGTCGACCGTCTCGTCCGGGGTCGCGGACGTGGCGCCGGGTGTGGGGATACGGGCGGTCCGCGCGCCGTCGGCGGAGAGCCACAGCCGCCAGGAGCGGCCCTCGGTGGCGTGGTAGTCGACGATGGCGGGCTCGTGCGGCCAGGCGCTCGTCGTGGCGCAGCAGGTGGACAGGAACTCGTCGACCCCGTCGAGTGCCACCTCCTCCGGCAGCGGCTCGGCGCCGCCCACCGTGAGCTGCGCGTCGTAGGTGTGCACCGCGAGCTGCTGGAGCTGGTGCCGGGCGACGGCACCGCAGGTCTGCGGCGACTGGGAATCCCCCCACCACGTCCAGCAACCGCGGTCCGGGCCGGCCTCGCGCAGGGCGTCCAGCAACTCCCGCGTCGCGCCCGCCAGCCAGTCCTGCTGCGCCTCGCGCTCCCGGGGCACGTCAGGGACGTCGACCGGTACGGCCTTCCCCGGGGCGCCGGGTCCGGCGGCGACGGTGGCCGCCCAGGCGTGGCGTCCCTCACCGATGTGCTGCACCAGATCGAACAGTGTCCACTCGGGGCAGGTCGGCACCTGCACGTCGAGGCTGGGCGCGGAGGCGACGGCGGCGCGGAAGGCGGCGGCCCGCTCGTCGATCAGCCGCAGCAGATCGGGGAAGTCCAAAGTCATGTTCACGCCGGTTGTCTACCACGGTGCTCCGGCGACGGGACAGCGGTTTTTGCCGCCCCGTCACGGGCGTGCGGCCCGGCGCCCGGAGAGGATCCGGCAGCGGTTCCGAGTGCCGCGTTCTTGCGCGGTTCCGGAACCGGCTGCCGGATCTGCCCAGTCGGCGTGGCCCGGCGGACGTCACCAGTCCGAGTTGGTCGCCCCCAGACTCAGCAGGACCTGGTCGAAGGTGTTGCCGTCGTTGTCGTCGGTGTACGCCATGGAGAGGGTGCCGAACGGGGAAGAGGTCAGCGAGAGCTGCTCCTGCCGGCCGGTCGTGACCTGGCTGACGGACTGGGCCGGCAACCGGCCGGCGAAGGTGCCGTCGGGGTTGAGGCCCCGGGCCCAGACCGCCGGATCGGTGCCGGCGACGCTCCAACCGACCACGGCGTCGCGCTGGTCGTCGATGCCGACGGTGGGGTTGCCCGCTCCGGTTCCGGTGGAGACCTCGACCTCGGCCGAGCCGGCGGTGCCGGTCGCCGTGAACGACCGGGCCCAGACACCACGGGTCCCGGTGTGATCGGACTCCCACGCCACGGCGAAGTCGCCGTTGAAGTTCGCGGCCACGGCCGGGCGCTGCTGCTGCCCGTCGCCGAGGCTGTTGGCACTGCGGCGGCTGAGCGTGACCGCCCCGTTCGCCTTGGCCAGCTTCACCAGGCCGATCTGGTAGAAGCCGTTGTTGTCGGTGTCCTCGTCCCAGACGACGACGGCGTCGCCCGAGGCGGAGGTCGCGATGTCGGGGTTGTGGTGCGCGCCGCCGGCCGCGTTGACCGTCACCTCGTAGGCCTTCGTCGTGGTCCCGGTGAACCCGGCGGCCTTCACCGTCGCCGCCGCGGTGCCCTGGATGTCCTCCCACACCACGGAGAACGCGACCGCCGTGGTGCTGTTGGGCGCGCCGTCCGGGTCGACCGCGACGCGCGGATGGATCTGCTGGCCGTCGGCGCTCGCGTTGGCCTGGCCGGAGCCGAGGAGCGTACCGGCCGGGGAGAGCACCCGGTAGGTGATGTTGTAGAACCCGTTGCCGTCCGGGTCCTCCGCCCATACGACGACGGTGTTGCCCCGGTCGTCGATGCCCACGTCCGGCTCGAGATGGCGCCAGGCCACCCCCGCGGTCCCGCCGGCCGAGAGCTTCTTCTCGTAGGCCGAGACGCCGTTGCGGTACATCCGCACCCACACGTCGCTGTGCGCGTTGTCGCCCGGGTTGGTCGAGTCGCGGTCGTCCTCCCAGACCACCGCGGTGTCGCCGAGGCGGTTGGCCGCGATCGAGGAGGTGTCCTGGTCACCGGCGGAGTCGCTGTTCGCGGTCGCCCAGGACGAGGGCCCGGCCGCCGAGGCCGGGGAGACCATGGCGAGGACCGCGGCGAAGCCGGCGACGGCCGCGCCGAGTACGGAGAGCTTACGCATCGGCCAACCCCGGCTGTCCGTCGTGAATGACAAAGGTCCGCGCGGTGGTTGCCGCCGCGCCGTGTTCGGTCACCGTCGCCACCGACCGGAAGTCGGCTGTCAGCTGCGACGGCGTGATGTGGGTGCGGACGTAGCCGCGCCGCTCGGAGTAGAAGCGCAGGTGCGGGTTGAGCGATCCGTTGGGGATCGTCGTCGTGGCGCTTCCGTTGCCGGTGCTGGTGATGGAGGTGCAGACCAGCTCGGAGCCGATCGTCGCTGACGACGGATTGGCGTAGTCGGCCTTGAGGTTGTTGCCCCACGACGCGTGCACGTCACCGGTGAGGACGACCGGGTTGCGTACGCCGCGGTCGATGATGCCCTGCTGGATCCGCGCCCGGCTGCCCCGGTACCCGTCCCAGGCGTCCATGTTCATCGCGCCGGCCGAGTTCACGTTGCGGGCGAAGAAGACCTGCTGGCCGATGAGGTCCCAGGTGCCCAGGCGCTGGCCGAGTCCGTCGAGCAGCCACGCCTCCTGAGCCGCGCCGGTGATCGAACGGGACGGCAGATCGGCGTCGGCACAGACCTTCGTGCCGTCGCCGCAGGCCTGGTCGTCGCGGAACTGGCGGGTGTCGAGCATGTGGAACGTGGCGAGGGTGCCCCAGCGGACCCGGCGGTAGAGCTGGATGCTGTTGCCGGAGGGCGTCGCGGCGGCCCGCAGCGGCATGTTCTCGAAGTAGGCCTGGTACGCGGCGGTGCGGCGCGCGGTCCACTGGGCCGCCGTCAGCGCGGGGCTGCTGTCGGCGCGGACCATGTTGGCGTAGTTGTTCTCCACCTCGTGGTCGTCCGGCACGACCAGCCACGGCGCGATCGCGTGCGCGGCCTGCAGGTCGGGGTCGCTGCGGTAGAGCGCGTAGCGGCGGCGGTAGTCGGCCAGCGACACGATCTCGCTGCCGAGGTGCTGGCGCACGGCGCCGGCGGTGGCGCCGCCCTCGTAGATGTAGTCGCCCAGGTGCAGGATCAGGTCGGGGCGGTCGTCGGCCATCCGGCGGTAGGCGGTGTAGTAGCCCTGCTCGTAGTGGGCGCACGAGGCGAAGGCCATCGTGAAGTCGCGCCCGACCGTGTTCACCGCCGGCGCGGTGCGGGTCCGGCCCACCGGGGAGATGAATCCCTGCGCCCGGAACCGGTAGTAGTACTCGGAGTCCGGAGCGAGTCCGCCGGCCAGCACGTGCACCGCGTGGGCCTGGGTGTAGCGCGCGGTGAACGTACCGGAGCTGACGAGGGTGGTGAAGTTCTGGTTGGTCGACACCTGCCAGTCGACGGCGACGTCGGCGTTGGGCATGCCGCCCTGACCGTCCGCGTTGGTCGGTGCGGGAGCCAGACGCGTCCAGAGAACCACGCTGCTGTCGTCCGGTTCGCCGGAGGCGACACCGAGCGTGAAGGGGAAGGGAGTGGAGGCGGCGGCCGACGGCTGGGCCGTCGCCCCGAGTTGGAGCGCCGCGACGCTCGCTGTGGTGAGCCCGCCTAGGATGAAGATGCGGCGACTGAGGTTGCTCATGGGCGCCGATGCTCGTGGACCCGGGTGAACTTCCCGCCCTGCGACGGGGGCGGTCAAGTGACATACCCAGGCAGCGAGTTGGTGCGCTTTTATGGGCATGTCGCGGGCGCCGGAACGGGGGCTCGGCCGCTGATCAGCCGTTGTGGTCCAGCCGCGCTGTTCACATTCCCGGCGTCCGTTAACCACCCGTCCAATGAGCGCCCCGGCACGCAACCCGTCCTTCATTTTTTGGCATGCCTCGACCAGTGGGTGCACGTCGTGACCGGCCGTTGTGTCGCTCGCCGCGGGGGACGTCAGGTTCCGCGATGCCGTCCGGAACACGTCTCCCGGCCCGCCGTGTACGCCACGCGGAGTGTCCGGTCAGGCAGCCGGCGCCACGTTGTGGTTGAGCCGGAACATGTTCGCTGGATCGTAGGTCCTCTTGACCGCCGCCAGCCGCTCGTAACGCTCCGGCCCATAGACCGCGGGGGCGTCGGCAGCCTCGTCCGGCGCCAGGTTGTTCACCAACCGCCGGTCGCCCCGCCAGGGCTCCATGCCGTCGAGCAGCACGGCGACGGAGTCCTTGAGCTGCTGCTCCCGCGAGACCGGACCGCCCGCGACGCCCAGCAGGACGTACGGCAGTCCCCTGGTCGCGACGGCGTTGGGCACGGCCGGTTCCCGGTCCCATGCGCCGCCCAGAGCGCGCAGTTCGACCATCGTCAGGGTGCTCCCGGAGCCCGGGCCGGCGAGGTCGACGAGCCGGTGCTGCGCCAGTGAGGGGAACTCCCGCAGCATGATGCTCCGTTCGTAGTAGGGCACTGGTTCGGCCGGCTCATTGTGGATCGTCGCCACCTTCGTGTAGGGCATGTCCGCAACGGTGTCCATGACGGCCGGGGCCGCCGCCCGCAGCGGCGCCACCATCCACTCGCCGTCCGAGACGGTGCCGTTGTAGGCGATCCGAACGGACACCAGGAACTGCCGGTGCAGGGGCACGGGCAGTTCGGTCTGCCCTGCGAGCCGCAGGACGGCGAACGAGGAGACCATGGTCTCGGGCGTGCCCGGGTGCCAGGCAGTCCAGGCGCGCAGCACGTCGGCCATCCGCTCACCGGGGAAGTAGAGGGCGCCGCCGTAGAGCCGGGACACCGGGAACAGGTCGAATTCCAGCGCGGTGACGACCCCGAAGTTGCCCTTGCCGCCGCGCAGTGCCCAGAACAGTTCGGGCTCGGAGCGCGCGTCGGCATGCCGTAGTGCGCCGTCGGCGGTCACCACGTCGAGCGAGCGGACGTGGTCGGCGGCGTAGCCCTGGGAACGGCCGAGGGTCGGGCTGAGTCCGCCGCCCAGGGTGTAACCGGCAACGCCCACCGTGGGGTTGGACCCGTTCAGCGGAGCCAGCCCGGCCTCGGCAGCCCTCTTGACGACCTCGGACCACACCGCTCCGGCGCCGACTCGGGCCGTGCGGCCGGCCGCGTCGACGTTCACGTCGTTCATCCGGTGAGTAGCGATCACGACGGCGCCGAGAGCCGGGCCGACCATCTGGTGGCCGGTGCTCTTCACCACGACCGGCCGGCGCTGTCCCGCCGCGAACGTGACGGCCGCCCGGACATCGGCCGCGTTCTCCGCCACCACGATCACCGCGGGCAGCAGGTCGTGATTCAGGTTGAAGACCACGCGTTCGTCGTCGTATCCGGCGTCGCCCGGCAGCAGAACCGAACCTGTCACCGCTGCATCGAGGGCCGCCGCGGCATCCGCCGACAGGACCGGTGAAATGGATGAATTGCCGAAAGCCATGGCACACTTCCCGCTACTCGTGTGAATACCCGGGAGCCGCGACACCCGGGTACACCCGGAAGCCCCGTACTCGCTCCCAACCTTCACACTGCCCGACCTGAGTTGCCACGCCCATTCAGCCCAAAAGCACCTTAATTCGGACATTGGGGGGTGGGGCTGAAGCAACCAAGTAGGCTTTTTGCTTCGGGTCCTTCGCCACGTCGCGGAGTGCTCCGCGTCAGGTGTGTGTGCCTGGACCTGGCCCGGCCACCACCGGACGTCGGGGGAGTCGGCGCGAATGACCTTGGCTCTGCTGAGGATCTTGGCGTCGAGCGTGCCCGGGACCGGGTCGCGCACGAAACGACAGCGCGGCAGCGCCCCGGTCTGATCTACAGTCACGAAATCTGGTCGCAGATCGACAGGGGGTACGTACGGTGCCTACTACTGGCGAGAAAATAAGTAGCTGGGTCGAGGAAATGGCGGGACTCTCCTCGAAGTTTTCGAGGGGCTTTGAGGTGTGGTACGGATACGAGCCGGACGCGAACGAGTTGATGCTGACATCACTAGCCGAGTCTGATGCCCGCCGGGCTCTCTCGGCCATGGGGGCTCCTGGCGATCTGCTGAAATTCTATGAGCGGGTACTCCGGATATCGTGGCCCGATGTTGGTAATGGATTCTTTGTGAATTCCGCTGAAGAGGTCGTTGCTGGGCGCGGAGACTGGCAGCCGGCCGAGGTGATTGGGGCCGTTACTGACTCGGTCATCGTGTTCGCGTCTGACGGCGGGGGTGGCCTGTACGCCCTGACGTCCACCGACGGAAAGGTGTACCGACTGTTTGGCGGGTCTCTCGTCGGTGCCACCTACGACGTTGATGAATCGGGCGTGGGGCTAATTGCAGTCGACTTCTGGGAGTTCCTGGAATATCTGCGAAAGCAATTGTTGCTCGCCATGACCGCACAGATCCCTGAATGCTGATGCAGAGGAAGTCAGGCGCCACGCCCTGGGTCGTTACCCCGCAATAGGTGGAAAGTTCGGCAGTGGAGCTTGTCGACGCTTTCCGGCAAGCGGGAGCGGACCAGTGACTCGGCCAGGCCTTCCCAGCCGTGACCGTGGCTTTCGGCATTGTGCCCCTCGAAGACGTCAGCGACCTGCTCCATGTCGATTTCGAATAGGTAGAGGCAGTGGGAGGGCTCGGATTCGCGGCCCTCGTCCAGGTGGAACGGTGCCAGGGCTGATGGTTCGCTCATGCGGCGATGGTATTGATGGCCGTGTTCCGACGCTGCGCCCTGGTGCACGGTCGGTGTGCAGAGGCTTTGGGCTGGAGCTGCCATCGGGCGAGAGACATCTCATGTCGTTGCGGGTCAAGTCTGAGCGTCAGACTGCCGGGGTTGGCGAGGTGGCGAAGGCTCGGTTGGGGTCGTACTTCGTGTGCCTCGCCGGGCTGCAGGGTTCCGTCTGCCTCTCCGACGGCGTACCAAAAGTCGTAGTCGAGCATCACTACGCGGACTGTCGTGGGCACCGTGCCGTCATACAACCACGCACCCGTCGCCACGACTGACCCCATGCGATCATCCTAAACGCGGCCGGATCGGTCGCCGGCGGCCGTTTCGAAGGCTGCGCGCACAGCTCTTGTGGAAGTGGAGCAGCAGGTCTCTCACGTGGGCGTCTCTCCTGGCCGACCATCGTGACCTGAGGGCACACCATCAGCCTCGGTTGTCGTCTGTCAACGTCGGCCTGCCTCGGACGGCCCAGGGGCGGCCCGACGCGGCTCAATACCGGAAGCGTGCGGTATCGCCGTCGATCCGCAGCAGAAGTCTCTGATGACTTCGCCCCACTTTCGGGCACCAATTGGGTCTGATGCCTGTCCCGCAAGTCGCGATCCGGGGATGCTGGCTTGTCGGTGCTCGGACCTAGTATGCGAAGCATGACGCGGTATGTTGATGAGGATCTCCACGGTGTGGAGTTCCGCGAGTGCGATTTGACCGGGGCACGCCTGATCGGCGTCGTCATGCAGGATGCCGTGATCGACGGGCTCGTCACCAACCTTGTGGTGAACGGTGTCGAGGTCACCGAGTACGTCGAGGCAGAGCTCGACCGGCGTCATCCGGTGCGGGTGCTGATCCGCTCGGAGGACCCTGCTGATCTGCGCGAGGCATCGCGTCAGCTCCATGCGGGCTGGGCCGCCACGATCGAGAGAATCCGCCGTACGCCCGGCATCGAGCGCCGCAGCGTGAACGACGAGTGGTCGGCGGTGGAGACGATGCGCCACCTGGTCTTCGTCCACGACTCGTGGTTCCGCCGCTGCTGCCTGGGCTCGACGGAGCTGTTCACGCCGATGGGCATCGGGCCGACCGTTGAGCCCTACCGTGAAGCGCACGGGCTCGACCTCTCGCTCGATCCGGGCCTCGACGAAATCGTGAGCGTGCGCGAGGCGCAGGCCGCCGAGCTCGACGCCTGGCTCGACGAGGTCACCGCTGTCCAGCTCGCAGCGCGAGCGCCGGTGCCCGACGACGATGTCTGGCCGCCTTACGCCCGGGGCCGTTTGGTGCGGCAGTGCCTCCGCACGGTGCTCAACGAGACCTTCGAGCACCACGGCTTCTGCGTCCGTGACCTCGACCTGATCGAGGCACAGGACGCTGAGTAGGGCCGGGTGTGAACTCGGCCGGCGGCTTCTTGGCCACGGCGGGGTGTACCTGGCGGCAACTGCCGCCTGGGTCTGACCCGTCCGGGCCGACCGCACGCCGGAGGTTCACCGAGTGGAGCCGAGCCCGGGTATGGGGGGACCGGTCAGCCCCTCTCCATCGGAGTCTCCGCAGCCAACACCCGCAACATCCAGGGGCTCGCCCCCTGTGCCCGGCATACCGCCCATCTGCTCACACCGTGGATCGCGGCTGCGAAAATCCGTCAAGCCCCATGGCGCGGTATGACCGCGCGCTGCGGATCAGGTCAGGGGGCCCGCGATGCCGCTCATCAGCTGATCGAACATCCCCCGCCAACAGGCGGGCACTACGCTGTGACTCGCGGCATCCGCTTGATCCTCAGTCGTCACGCACCGATGATCATTGCTGGCCCCACCGCCTGTTCGTCGAGCTCACCAGCAAGATCACCGTCAACGGCTGGAGTACTGATGACCGACTTGCGGCAGGCTCACGATGCCGCTCGCGCGATCGCGGTAGCGACCCTCGGACGTGACCCCGGTGTCATGACCACCGCTGAGAGCAGCTCCCATCACGTGTTTGTCGGCTCGGACGTCGTCGTGAAGATCATCGATGCCGACGGCCACGCGCGACTGAACCGGGAGATCACGCTCGCGCCCCACCTGCCACTAGGCCTGACGGCCCCTCTGCTCGGCAGCGGGTTTCATCACCTGGGGACTCGGGACGTTCGCTACGCCTGCTATGCCCGCATGCCGGGGGCGGCTCCCGGTATGGGCATGCCCGGTGTCGACGGTGTGACCGCGCGTCTTTTGGCGGAGGAGGCAGTCCAGCGGCTCGACGCACTGCACAGCTGGATGCCCACGGCCCACGTCGAACGCACGCTCAGAGAATCTCTCGACCACGGCGGGTTCACCAGCCGGGCCGCGCTCTTTGCCGAGGTTGAGAGCCTCGCCGCCCTCGACCAGCACGGAACCGTGCCTCGCCGTCTGCTCGACGGCCTGACGGCGATCGCGGAGCGGGCACCGCTGCATGCACGAGCAGTTGTTCCGGTTCACGCGGACTGTCACTGGGGCAACTGGCTCGCGTGCGACCAAAGCGTGACGGCCCTGCTGGACTTCGAATGGGCCCGCTTCGGCGAACCGGTCGATGACTGGTTCTTCCTGGCCCGATTCAGCGGGCCGCACATGGAGACCGTACTCGACGTCATCGCCCGCGCGACGACGACCTCTCCGGAGACTCTTCGAGCAGGATGCGAGGTCCGTGAGGCGAGCTACCTCGCTTCCGACCTCCGTACCGCGATCGAACACCCTGGTGCCTCCGCGCAGATGGCTGCTGCGAGGCTCCGTGAACTCGAGGAGCTCGTCGTCGGACGCTACTGGTGGCGACACACCCAGTGATACCAGCTGTGGCGAGGACTGAACGTCGGCCCATGCCACTGACCGCGCGTGTGCGAGCACGGTGTCGACTTTGCAGGTGTCAGAGGGGGTATCGCCGCCCCGGCTCCGGCCCCTGGCAGGATCGGGGCATGGAGGTCATCCCCGGACGTGGTGTCGACCTCGTCAAAATCGGCGAGCACCGTTCGCGAGTCGAGGAGCGCGTCGGGCTGCCGCATCACGGGCCCGGCGGCGAGCGCGCGGTCTGCAACACCTCGCCAATGCTGGTGATCACCTATGCGGCGGACGGCACGGTCGAACTCGTTGAGATCAGTCATGGCGGCGGGGGCGGGGATGCCGAAGCCGAGTTCGACGGAGTCCAGCTGACCTACCGCTTTCTCGATGATGTCGTCTCTGAACTCCATGCCCGCGGGTACACCAGCACCCGCTCCGACATCGGTCACGACTTCCATGCCGGCTTCGCGGTGTGGTCCATGGACTCACTGTGGGCAGGCGACCTCGATCCAACAGCCGGCGAGGACGATGAACGTGCCATTTCAGAGGGCGTGTCCGTAGCGCCGTACTCCTACTTCCGTGGGAATGAGACGTAGTTCCGAGCGTTACGCATGCCGCTGGGCGGCGGATCCGGGCCCGTACAGCTCTGGGCGACTCGGGCAGGACGCGGCGGCTTCGGGCAACGGCACCCCAGCGATCGACGCCGTCGAGCACGCCGGCTCGTTCCTCCGGCTGTGGGCCGACAGCGCCGATGAGCGGCCCATCGAAATTCCCGCCGTTGAGCTGCTGGGCATGCTTCAGACCGTGCACACCGAGCTGAGCGGCTTCCTCGCTCTCGTCGAGCTGTGGGCGGATCGGTACGTCCCTGCACTCGCCCCAGCGCTTGTGGGCAAGCTCGCGGAGGATCTGGACATCGGCGCCCCGCTGGGCTGAGCCCACGCCCCGGCTGACCGCGACGGCCGAGGGGGTGTGCTCCAACCGGCCGGAGCACACCCCCCCCTGTACCGCCGACGACCTACGGGATCCGTACCGTCACGGACTTCCCCGGCTTGACGGTGAGCTGCTTGCGGAAGGCGCCCGCGCGCAGTTCGGTCGTGGTTCCGCCGGTGCTGCGGACGGTCGCCTCGGTCACCTTGCCGTTGCGCCAGGCGAGGTCCACCTCGAAGCCGCCGCGGGCGCCCACTCCGGTCACCGAACCCTTCGCCGCCCAGGCGTCGGGAAGTGCGGGCAGCAGCTCGATGACGCCCGGTCGCGAGTAGAGGATCATCTCCAGCGCGGCGGTGGCACCGCCCAGGTTCGCGTCGATCTGGAAGATCGTGTAGCTGCCCTGGCTGTACATGTCGAACCAGTTGGCCGAGGTGCCGTTGCTGTTGGTGATGGACGGCCGCAGCACGGTCAGATAGAGCTGGTAGGCCTTCTCGGCGTCCTTCAGCCGCGACCAGCACAGCGAACGCCACGCGCACGCCCAGCCGTAACTGTCCATGCCGCGGGCCGTGAGCAGCGCCCGCACCCCGTCGAGCAGCGCCGGCGAAGCGGTGTCGGAGGCGATCCGGTCGCCCGGGTAGAAGCCGATGAGCGGGGACAGGTGACGGTGCGTGACCTCGCCGAGGTTGTCGGGGGTCATCCATTCCTCGAGCCAGCCGGTCTTCGGGCTCACCCGGGGCAGGTAGAGCCTGGCCTGCATCGCGTCCAGCTCGGCGGCCATCCCGGTGTCCCGGTCGAGTACGCGGGAGGCGGTCTTGAACTCCTCGAAGAGCTCCCACGCCAGTTCCTGGCCGTAGGTGTTGCCCTTCCCGTCCGGGCCGTGCTCGGGCGACCAGGAGGTGTCGTCGATCAGGACCTCGTGCGACGTCCCGTCCTCGTCCTTGACGGTGGTCGTGATCAGCCGCGCCTGCCAGAACTCGGCCGCGCCCTTGAGGACCGGGTAGATCAGCTCCAGGTACTCCCGGTCCTGGCTGTACTCGTAGTGCCGCCACAGCGAGTTGCACAGCCAGGCGTTGCCTGAGGGGTGCCAGGCCCAGCCGCTGCCGCCGTGGATGTTGGTGGAGAACGCGACCGCCCACCCGGCGATCTTCCCCGAGCTGTTGCGGAACCGGTTGCGGTCGCTGTTGAACAACCGCTTGGTGACGTCGGTCCAGACGGGCAGCTGGGACACGCAGTACCGGGCGAGGGCGAGGGAGTTCTCGCCGAGGCCCGCCGGGTCGGCGAGCCAGTAGTTCATCTGGATGTTGATGTCGGTGTGGTAGTCGGCGTACCAGTCCGGGTTGTTGTTGTGCACCCAGATGCCCTGCAGGTTCATCGGCAGCCAGTCGCGGGAGCCGGTGATCGTCAGGTAGCGGCCGTACTGGACGTACGCGGCCTCCAGTTCCGGGTCGGGCGTCGTCGCGTCGGTGTACCTGACGGCGATGCGCGACCACGAGTCCAGGGAGCGCTGCAGCGCCGACGACTCGCCCAGGTCGATGGCGAACCGGTTGTAGAGCCGCTGGTAGTCGGCGACGTGCGTCCGCAGCAGCGCGTTGCCGGAGACCTTAGCCGCGGCGGCGACCTTGGCGCGGGCCACGGCCAGGGGATCGGTGCCCGGCTCGCGGAAGTCCTTCGCGGCGTCGGGGGAGTAGTCCGTGCCGCCGCACACCACGATCAGCAGCTCACGGCAGCCGGCGAAGGACAGCTTGTCGCCGTCCACACTGACCCGGCCCGTGGAACTGACCGCGGTCACCGCGGCGGCGTAGCGCAGGCCGTTCTTCAGCGCGCCATTGAAGGCGAGTTGCCCGCTGCCGCCCGTGGTGGTCTCGCCGTGGGTGCCGGCCAAGGAGACGGTACCGGTGTGCGGGCCGCCGGAGAGGCGGATGACGACCACGTCGTCCGGGTGGCTGGCGTAGACCTCGCGGCGGTGGACGCTGCCGTTGTGGAGGTACGTCGCCGAGACCACGCCGTTGCTCAGGTCGAGCTGCCGGCGGTACTTGGTGACCGCGTCACCGGAGTGGCCGGGCAGCGCGATCCGGAGCTTGGCGAGCAGGCCGAAGCTGCCGAAGTCGTCTGGACCGTACGGGAGTTGCCCGTCGTCGGTCGGGGTGTCGTTGGCGCCGCCGGACCAGAACGCGCCGTCGGTCAGGTAGAGGAAGTCGTCCGCCGGGTCGCAGCCGGTCAGCGCGCCCAGCCGGCCGTTGCCGACCGGCAGGCCCTCCTGGATGATCCGTCCCTCGTTGGCGGGCGTGCGGTACCAGAGCGTCGTGGCCTGGCCGTCGGGAACGAGGTCCACGCTGGTCGGGCGGGCGGGGGCGGCGTGTGCGGCGAACGGGGAGAGGCCGCCCGACAGGGCGATACCTCCGCTGGTGACGCCGGCGATGCGGAGGAAGTCGCGGCGGGAGGAAGCGGACACGGCAAGGGGTCCTTTCCAGGGGTTGCGGGGAGCCCACGAGAAGTATTCATAAATAATCAACTTGCCTTGGGCACGTCAACGCCTGGAGGCCAAATTAGTCCGACCTTTCTTGCGATGGGTGCGGGTATTGTCCCTATTTAGTCCGTGATTTCGGCACGATAGGCCCAGTGTCGGGGCGCTCTCGCGGGAGTAGATCGGATGTCTGCAGTGTGTGGTGCCGAGTGCGGCTACTCCGGGACGATGCAGAGGTCGGCGGTCAGCGCCGCGCGCGCCCATTCCTCCCAGGCCCCGGGGGACCAGCCCCGGTCGCGCACGAAGATCAGGTACAGCTCGGGGCTGAGCAGCCCGTACAGCAGGTCGGCGGCGCGGGCCGCATCGATGCCGGGGCGGACGTCGGGCTTGGCGACCAGCGCCTCCGCGGCGGCGTACTGGACGGTGTACCGCGGATCCGGGTCGGCGGCCCACTCCGCGGCGATCTGCGGGTCGGTGGCCGCGGCGGCCGCGATCAGCGGCATGATCGGGCCGACCCGGCCGAGGATCCCGCCGACGCCCTGTACGTGGGCGCGCAGTTGGCCGACGGCGGTGGGCTCGGCGCATGCCGCGCGGAACCAGGGCCGGTCCATCGTGGCGACCGGTTCCGCATCGCCGGCGATGGACGTGTCGACGACGTCCTTGAACAGCGCGCGCTTGTTTCGGAACACGAAGTAGACGGTCTGCACGGCCACCCCTGCGTGGTCGGCGACCTCCTGAAGGCTCGTCGCCCCGTACCCCTGCGCGACGAACAACTCCCGCGCCGCCGCGACGATCCTCTCGCGGGTGCGCCGCGAGCGTTCGGCCCGCTTGTCGGGGAGTTTGACGGTGCGTTGGCCGGAACCCTTGACCGCGTCCATGGGGGAAGTCTATCTCTAGAGTCAGTCACTAGAGTTGGACTCTAGATTTCTGGAGGGCAGTCGTGAGCGAGCCTCGGACCGCTGCGGAACTCGACCAAGAGGCGGCCCTGCGCCGCGCGTTGGAGGACTACTACCGGGACGGCAAACCACCGTGGGACAGCGGTGTCACGCCGCCCGAACTGATCGCCCTCGTGGAGGGCCCGGACGCGGTCCCGCCCGGCCGCGCCCTCGAACTCGGCTGCGGCACCGGGACCAACGCGGTGTACCTGGCCCGGCACGGCTGGCACGTCGCGGCCGTCGACCTGGTCGACCGCGCCGTCCGGCAGGCCCGTGAGAAGGCCGACGCGGCGGGGGTGGACATCGCGGTGCTGTGCGGGGACGCCACCCGGCTCGACGAGGTGGGCGTGCCCGGTCCGTACGACCTCTTCTTCGACCTGAGCTGCTACTGCGGCATCCCCCCGCACCGCCGCGACGCCTACGCGGACGGCCTCACGAAGCGGGCCGCGGAGGGAGCGCGCCTGCTGATGTTCGGCTACGGCCCCGGAGCCCTGGACGACCCGGTCCCCGGCGTCACCGCGGACGAACTCAGCACCAGGTTCGCCGGGTGGCACCTGACCGACGTGACCCCCGGCACGAACCCCTTCCCGACGTTCTGGTTCACGCTGCGCCGCACTTCCGCACAGGCGTGAGGGCCGCCGTGCCCCCGCGCGGCAGGCGTCGCTGACGCGGCCGGATCCGCCCGCCCGGCGGATCCGGCCGGCCGTGGCCGCGTCACACACCGGCGCTTCGGGCCTGACCGGGGGCGCTCTGCGTGAGGGCTCAGTCGGCCGCGTTGTAGCGCTGGAGGTGGTCGGCGAGCTGCTGCACGTCCGTGTCGTCCCAGTCGGCGAAGCGTCCGGCGAAGGCCTGCCGGCGTCGTTCATTGGCCTCGGCCAGCAGGCGCAGGCCCTGTTCGGAGGGGTGGAGGATCTGTCCGCGCTGGTCGTTCGGGTCGGCGGCGCGCACGATCAGGCCGGCGCGCTCCAGCACCGCGGTCTGGCGGCTGACGGTGGACTTGTCGAGCAGGAAGTGGCAGGCCAGGTCGGTGCCGCGGCAGCCGCCGCGCTCCGTCATGTAGTCGAGCATGCCGTACGCCACCAGTGACAGTTCGGGGTGGATCTGCGCGGCGCGCGTGCGGGCGCGGCGGGCGAACGCGGTGAGTTCGCGCTGGATCGTGTCGATGGCGTTCTCGCGTGCGGGCATCCGGGCCTCCTCCATATAGATGTACTATACAAGAAAGAAGGTTGCATTTACCAATCACATCGAGAGGTATGTTCCCCATGACCGCATCCTCGGCCGCCGCCGCTTCGGGAGGGGCCCACGCTCACGCGGCCCCCCGTCTGCGCCACAGCGTGGGGCGCATAGCCCTCCACCTGGTGACCCCGCTGCTGATGTGCCTGGGCATGGGCCTCGCCTACCTGGGTGCCTTTCACGCCCCCGAGCCGCACGGGATGAAGGTGGCGGTTGTCGGGACCGGACCGCGCGCGCAGGTCCTCGCGCAGACCCTCAAGGACAAGGCCGGCGACGCGCTGGACGTCACGACCGTCCCCACGCGTGGCGCCGCCGTGCACCAGCTGATGGACCGCGACCTGGCCGGTGCCTACCTGCCGTCCGCGGACCATCCGCGCCTGCTGGTCGCCAAGGCCAACTCCGACACCACCGCGACGGCCGCCGAGACCGTCTTCCGCCTGGTGGCCGACCGCACGGGTACCGCCCTGGACGTCACGGACGTCGCGCCCACCTCGCACGGCGACCCGACAGGGCAGGGCCTCTTCTTCGTCCTGGTCACCATCAGCATCGGCTCCTACGCCAGCGTGGCCGCGATCGGCGCGGCCGGCGCCGCGCTGCGGCTGTGGACCCGCGCCGCCATCGGCCTGGCGACCTCACTGGTGGTGAGCGTCATCGGCACCGTGCTCGCGGGGCCGGTGTTCGACATCGTCGATCACGACCTCGCCGCCGTGTGGGCCATGGCCTGGCTCTACTCGGCGGGCATCATCGCCATCGGTGTCGGCCTGCACACCTTCCTCAAGCGGTGGACCACCCTGACGATGATGACCCTCTTCGTCATGCTCAACTTCACCACCTCGGGCGGCATCTTCCGCCCCGAACTCCAGAACGGCTTCTTCGGCGCCCTCCACGCCTTCTGGAACGGCGCGGGCTTCGTCGAGGGCGTCCGCAGCATCCTCTACTTCCCCTCCGGCGCCGGCCTGGCCGGCCGGGTCACCTCGCTGGTCCTCTGGCTCGGTGCCGGACTCATCGCCCTGGCCGCTGCGGACGCGGCGGAACGACGCACCCGCCGGGCCGGTGCGCCGCCCGCCGCGCTGCC
The DNA here is from genome assembly GCF_044751185.1 of Streptomyces sp. NPDC088733. Taxonomy (NCBI): domain Bacteria; kingdom Bacillati; phylum Actinomycetota; class Actinomycetes; order Kitasatosporales; family Streptomycetaceae; genus Streptomyces; species Streptomyces sp. NPDC088733. The sequence continues at coordinate 65,447 of NZ_JBIVLH010000030.1, read as the reverse complement.
CCCGGTGGAACGGGAGGCCGAGGAGGAGATCGGCGAGGCCGTGGCCGTCTGACGCCCGGACCCCGACCCCGGCCACTGCCTGCGCCGCCGGTCAGGACAGGATCTCGACGAACCCGTCGGTCCCGTGCACGCGGATCCGCTGCCCGTCCCGGATCAGCCGGGTGGCGCTCTCCACGCCCACGACGGCCGGCAGGCCGTACTCCCGGGCGATCACCGCGCCGTGCGTCATCAGGCCGCCCACCTCCGTCACCAGGCCCGCGATGCCGACGAACAGCGGCGACCAGCTCGGGTCCGTGAACGTGGTGACCAGGATGTCGCCCGCCGCGAGGTCGGCGTCCCCGATGTCGAGGACGACACGGGCCCTGCCCTCGACGGTCCCGGCCGACACCGGCAGACCGGTGAGGGCGCCGGCCGGCACGTCGTCGCGCCGGTAGGCCCCGTTCAGGGCCTCACCGTCCGAGGTGAGCACCCGGGGCGGTGTGAGCGCGGCGTACGAGCGGAACGCCTCCTTGCGCTGCCGGATGAGCCCGCCGTCCACCCGCCGGGAGCGCACCGCCTCGTGGAACTCCTGGAACGTCAGGTGGAAGACGTCCTCCTGCTCCGGCAGCACACCGTCCCGCACGAGGCGCTCGGCCTCGCCCATCAGGGCCCGCTTGTAGACGAAGTAGCGGCTGACGATGCCGTACTTCGGGTACTCCCGGTAGCCGATGAAGGTACGGACCCGGTCGATCATCCACTTCGCCTCGCCGGCCTTCCGCTCCCCGTCCGGCAGGGCCCGCAGACGCGACAGCACGTCCCGTTCCTTCTCCTCCGCCTTCCGTCGCCCCTCCTCGAAGCGCCGCCCGGCCGCGCCGGGCCCGGAGTTCCTGACGTTGTCGAGGATCACGGGCACGAGCGCGGTGGGGCGTTCGCGCCACCGCGGCCTGGTGATGTCGATCTCGCCGACGCAGCGCATGCCGTACCGGTCGAGGTAGGCCTCGATGGCGTCGCGCGCCTCCGTCCCGCCGGGGACCTTGGGCAGTTCGTCCAGGAAGCCCTCGTCCAAGGCGCCCTGGAGGAACGCCACCACCTCGGCGCGCGGGCGGACGACGTCCGCGACGTCGAGCAGCGCCAGCCCCATCTCCGACGTGATGTTGTCGGGGGCGGACAGTGTGAGCGTGTCGGCCGCGTTCTTCTCGCCCAGCCACTCCCGCAGCCTGTCGTTGAGCCACCAGGTGGCCTCCATCCCCGCCATGATCGCCTGCATGCTCAAGGGATCACCGAGGGCCCGCTTGTGCTCGGCGAAGGCCTCCAGCAGGAAGTCGAACAGCGCCGGACCGGTCTTCGCCCGGATGTCGCGCTCCAGGGCGGCGACCGACGCCCGGCTGCGCTCGATCAGCTCGGTGACGACGGCCGGATCGTTCCCGATCGGCTCGGGCGCGCCCCCGGCCGGCGGCCCGCCGGGAGCCGGGGCCGGGTCCGGGAGCGACGGGACGAAGTCGCCCCGGTCGAGGACGGTTTCCAGTGCATCCCTGACCAGGGGATCCCCCTTCCCCATGATGTCCAGGAGGGCGGCGCGGCTCGCGGGGGAGGCCAGGCGCCGGGTGGCGTCGACGAACAGCCTCCCGCCGGCCTCGTGCATCGGCGCCATGGCCGTCAGCTGCCACATGGAGTACCCCAGGGCCTTCATGGGGTCGGTCATCATCTGCTGGTGGCCGACGGAGACGTAGACATGGTTCTCCTCGTCGCCGGCTTCCGGAACGGGGAACAGCGTCGTGATCGGCCGGCTCTGGACGATCCGGAAGCCGTCGTCGACCAGGCACCACTCGATGTCCTGCGGGCGGCCGAAGTGGGTCTCGATCCGCCGCCCGAGCTCCACGAGCCGCACCACTTGCGCGTCCGTCAGCGCCGGCTGCTCCCGCCGCCGCGCGTCGATCGCGACTTCCCGCGTACCGCCCGCCGGAAGGGGCTGCACGACACGCTCCTTGGCGGCGATCGTCCTGGCGACGACCTCGCCGTTCCGTACCGTGAAGACGTCCGGGTCGACCAGTCCGGAGACCAGGGCCTCCCCGAGACCGAAGCCCGCGTCCACGGTAGCGGCCTTCCGGTTGCCGGTGACGGGATCGGCTGTGAACAGAACGCCGGCCGCATCCGGGAAGACCATCCGCTGCACCACCACGGCCATGTGGACCGTGCGGTGGTCGATGCCGTTGCGCCGGCGGTAGGTCACGGCCCGCTCGGTGAACAGCGAGGCCCAGCAGCGGCTGACGTGCCGCAGGATCTCCGCCGGCCCCACGACGTTCAGATACGTGTCCTGCTGGCCGGCGAAGGAGGCCGTCGGCAGGTCCTCCGCCGTCGCACTGGACCGGACGGCGTACGCGGCCCGCTCACCCAGCCCGGCGACCACGCCGGTGATCGCCGCCGCGAGACCGTCCGGGACGGCGGTCTCCTCGACGGCCCGGCGGATCGCCGCGCTGAGCGTCCTGATCGCCGCCCGGTCGTCCGGGTCCACGCGCGACAGCTCGTCGAGCCGGTCGCCGAACGACGGTACGTCCGCCATGACCCGCCGGAAAGCGGCCGTTGTCACGCAGAAGCCGTCGGGCACGCGGACGCCCTCGATCCGCGACAGCCCGCCCAGGTGCGCTCCCTTGCCGCCGACGACCGCGACCTGCGTCTCGTCGACCTCCTGAAGCCCCAGCACGTACTCGTCCCTGCTTGCCTTGTCGCCCTGCTGATCCCGCACGCACCCTCATTTCCGCACGTTCTGACATCGGCCGACGATTCTGCGGCACGACCGGGGCCTTGCCGCAAGCCCCCCAGTGCGCTATAAGTTGAGAGTGGCAAGGAGAGCTCTCTCCTTGCCTTTGCTTTTGCCGCACCGTTCCGTGCCACTCCCGGACGGGCAGCCCCCCCCTGGCGGCACGAAGTTGCACCGCACCGGGGGCCGATTTAGCGTCGATTGACCGCCGGTACCGAGTGCGCGCACGAATCGCTCCGCGCTGCGGCGGACTCGCATGACCACACATCGGTCCCGGATTGGTGCAACGTGGGCGTTCGACGAGTGAAAAGCAATGAGCTGATCGCACTCATGGCGGCGTTGGTGGCCGTTCTGACGATCTCCGGCGTCGTGAGTTTCGCCGCCTGGAGCGGTGGTCCGGGCGGTCCCGGTGCCGCCGCCGAGCAGTGGCCGCAGGCGGCACCGCCCCCCGGCTTCCAGTCCAAGTACGCGACGGTGAACGGCTTCCGGATGCACTACGTGAAGGGCGGCAAGGGCTCACCGGTGGTGCTGATCCACGGCTTCCCCCAGACATGGGCCGAGTGGCGGCCGCAGATGGGCCCGCTCTCCGAGGACCACACCGTGATCGCCGTCGACCTGCGGGGCATCGGCGACTCCGGGATCCCCACGAGCGGCTACGGGACCGCCCGGATGGCCGACGACGTTCACCAGTTGCTGAAGCAGTTGGGGCTGAACGACGGCGTCCAGGTCGTCGGCCACGACGTCGGCCTGTACGTCGCCTACGCCTACGCGGCCCAGTGGCCGTCGGAGGTGCGCCGCATGGCGGTGCTGGAGGGTCACATCCCGGACCGGAGCATCTACAGCCTGCCGGCTCTGCCGGCCAGCCCGAAGACCCCGTCGGTCTGGCACTTCGGCTTCTTCCAGACGCCTCTCGCCGAGGAGCTCATCGCCGATCACGAGCGCACCTTCATCCAGGGCTTCATCGCGCAGCATCTGGTGGTCCGGTCCGCGTTCAGCCCGGCCGACTACGACTTCTACGCCCACTACCTGAAGCAGCCCGGCCGCACCGCGGCCTGGATGCGCGTGTGGCGCCGGCTCCGCGACGACGTCGCCCAGAACGAGAAGTTCGCGGCCCAGGGCAAACTCACGATGCCCGTCCTGGCGATCGGCGCCCAGGCATCGTTCGGCGACAGCATCGCGCAGCAGTGGCGGCAGTACGCCGCGAACGTCGAGGGACGCGTCGTCCCGGGTTCGGGGCACTGGGTGACCGAGGAGAAGCCGAGGGAAGTGACCGCCCTGCTGCGGGGCTTCCTGCAGAAGTAGCGTCCCCGGGGGCCGGAGCGGGCGGGCGCCGTTGCCGTACGCACGGTGCGCGCTCCGGGGAGCGGTGATCAGGCGCGGAGCCCGCTCGGGGTTGTGACGGCCTGACGGGCTCCGCGATGCGCACCGACAGCGACGATGACACCGGTGCGCTGCCTCCACTGAAGTCGACCAGGGGTGACGTGCCCACATGGCGCGGCGGGCCGCCCCGCGCTTTCACCCCATCGGCGGCACCTCGCGCCGCGCAGGCGCCGGAATCCCGGCACGCGTGGGGGCGGCTCCCTGCGGGGGCCGCCCCCAACGCGATGGACTCCGTGTACCGGCGGTCAGTGCCGGCCGATGTCCTTGATCTTCTCCTTGGCCTCACGGGCGTCGCCGATGGCCTCCTCGGCGCGGCCCTCGGCCGTCAGCCGTTCGTTGCCCACGGCCTCACCGGCGGTCTTCTTGACCTTGCCGACGGTCTGCTCGGTCTTGGCCCTGGCCTTCTCGTTGCCGGCCATGCTGTCACCTTCCCTGGCGTCGACGTCGTGTGCTGTGGGTTCGTCTGACCGCTGAAAGCCTCCGCAAACATGGGGAGATGGCGCTCGGAGGGGGGTGGGGGTCGCGGGCGGCCGTCCCTGACCCCTGCGGCGTAACCGGACCGCGCGCGTAGCGTGCCTGCGCCCGCGAGCACGCCCCGTGGGGAGAATCGGGTGGGGCCACGGAAGCGGCGCACTCGGGCGCCCGTGGGGGAGCACTCTCGCCGACCCGGTCTTGTCTGATCTTCAACCTGCCGGAAGGGACACGCATGACCGCCTACGGATACTTCCTCTCCTCCGAGGAGTTCACCCCAGCGGAACTGCTCGACCAGGCCCGCATGGCCGAGCAGGCCGGTTTTGAGGGGCTGGCCGTCTCCGACCACTTCCACCCGTGGAACGACGAGCAGGGGCAGAGCCCGTTCGTCTGGTCCATGATCGGAGCCCTGTCCCAGGTGACGTCGCTGCCGATCACCACACTGGTCACCTGCCCCACGGTCCGCGTGCATCCGGCGATCAACGCCCAGGCCGCCGCGACGGCGGCCGTGCTGACCGGTGGCCGGTTCCGCTTCGGCCTGGGGAGCGGTGAGGCCCTCAACGAGCACATCCTCGGCGGCGCCTGGCCCGAGGCCGCGGAGCGCCTCCAGATGCTCGAAGAGGCCGTACAGGTCATCAGGAAGCTCTCCACCGGGGAGCGCGTCACCCACCACGGCACGCACTACACCGTGCAGAACGCCCGCCTGTACACCCTCCCCGCGGAGCCGGTCCCGCTGTACGTCTCGGGCTTCGGGCCCGAGGCCGCGGCGCTGGCCGGCCGTATCGGGGACGGTTTCGTGACGATGACTCCCGACGCGACCCTGGTGGAGCAGTTCCGGCGGGCCGGCGGCGGGGGCAAGCCGGTCATCGGCGGACTGAAGGTGTGCTGGGACACCGACCGGGCGCGCGGGGTGAAGACCGCGCACCGGCTGTGGCCCAGCGAGCAGCTTCCGGGTGAACTGGCCCAGATCCTCCCCACCCCGGAGCACTTCGAGCAGGCGGCCGGCCTGGTCACCGAGGACATGGTCGCCGACGCGGTCGTCTGCGGCGATGCCACCGGGGACCATGTCGCAGCGGTCAGGGCCTACTCCGAGGCCGGTTTCGACGAGGTCTACGTCCAACAGATCGGCCCCGACCAGAAGCAGTTCTTCGACTTCTACCGCGCGGAGGTGCTTCCCCGGCTGCGGGACGGCATGTCCGTCGACTGACGCCGCGAGCCGTCCGCGCGCTCGCCGCGCGGATTGCCATGGCTGCCCGCAGGATGGAGCGAAGCCGGCAGCGCGGGCCCCTCGGGGCGGCGGCCGGTGTGCCGACGGCCCGCCTCACGACGCATTCGAGGACCTGCGATGGCTGCAACGACCGATGCCCTCACGTCCGTGCTGGAGGATGCCCGGCGGGCCCATTCCGCCGTGATCGAGCGTTTCGTGGCGGATCTGGCGGTCACCCCGGCGGGGCCGCACCGGCAGGTGCTGGAGGACCATGTGGCCTACGCGCAGGCCTGCATGGCGGTGATGGACGGCTGCCTCCAGCGGCTGCGGGGGCGCCGGATGCGGACGGACCTGCTGGGCCCCGCCCGGCGGATCGCTCAGGACGCCGCCCTGGTGGGACGGATGCCCCTGGTCATGGCCTCGCGGATGGGCGCGGCCGTGCTGCGCGGGCGCGGGCCGGCCGACGAGAGGCGCCTGCTGAAGAACACGGCCGACGAGTACGGCATCACCGCCCGCGCTCTGGCCGGCAGCCAGGCGGGGGAGACCGTCGCCGCCCGCGCCCACGACGACGTCGCGCTGGAGCTGTTCGCCTCCCTGCGCCGCGAGAACCAGCAGGTCCTGCAGATCCTGGGGGCCAGTCTCACCGAACACGCCGCGGCCCTCGCCGACGGCGGCGGCAAGGCGCCGCTCGGAGGCGTTCTGGGCGCGGTGGCCCGCAAGGCCACGGCCCTGTGGAACCGCGCGACCGGGGACTGGGTGGTGGCGGGCCTGGCCGGGGTGCGCCAGGCGGCCGACAACGCGCAGGGCGCCGCGAGCCGGGAGGAGGCGCTGCCCATCGCCCGCTACGGCCGGTTGTCCACGGGGGAGATCGCCGGCCGGCTGCGCGGCCTGTCGCCGACGGAACTGGCGTGGATCGAGGGCTACGAACGTGCGCACGCCCGGCGCGCCGAGGTCCTGCGGGCCGTCACGGACGTGCGCGCGTCGGGTCGGTGACGTTCCGTATCGCGGCGCGCCGCGGTGCACGACCGTGCGGGCGCCCCGGCTTGCGGGGACGCCCGCACGGCGTGCCGCTCCTGGCGTGTCAGGTACGTCAGGAGTGCCCGACGGCCGTCCGCGTGTCGCCCTCCGCCTGGGCGAGACGCTGGGCGGCCTCCTCGGCGGTGAAGCCGGCGAGGAGCATGACGATGGCGGTCTTGGCGTGGCCGCCCGCGGCGTCGAGGGCCCGGGCGACGGAGTCCGCGTCGGCGCCGGTGGCCTGGGACACCATGCGGCGGGCCCGGTCGACGAGCTTGCCGTTGGTCGCCCGCATGTCGACCATGAGGTTCCCGTAGACCTTGCCCAGACGCACCATCGAGGCGGTCGAGAGCATGTTGCAGACCATCTTCTCGGCGGTGCCGCCCTTGAGGCGGGTGGAGCCGGTGAGGACCTCGGGGCCGGTGACGACCTCGATGGGGATGTCGGCGTAGCGGCTGACGAGAGCGTCGCGGTTGCAGGCCACCGACACCGTGACGGCGCCCGCGGCGGCGGCGTGCTGGAGTCCGCCGACCACGTACGGGGTGCGGCCGCTCGCGGCGAGGCCGACGACCGTGTCCCGCTCGTTCACGCCGATCTCCTCGAGGTCCGCGACCGCCCGCGCGGGCTCGTCCTCGGCTCCCTCGACGGCGACGATGAACGCCCCCGGGCCACCCGCGAGCAGACCTATGACCTGCTCGGGCGGGGTGCCGAAGGTGGGCGGGCACTCGACCGCGTCGAGCAGGCCGATCCGGCCGCTGGTGCCGGCGCCGATGTAGATCAGCCGGCCGCCGCGCCGCAGGGAGTGCGTGATCGCCTCGACGGCGTCACCGATCTGCGCCAGCGCGTCGCGCACCGCAAGGGCGACGGTCTGGTCCTCGGCGTTCATGACCGAGAGCAGTTCGGAGACCGGCATGCGGTCCAGTTCGGCGGTCCGGTCGTTGCGGATCTCGGTACCGAGGGTGCCGAGTGTGCTGAGGTCCACGGCGCGGTCGTCCTTTCAGGGGTGGTGCTCAGGGGTGGTGCTGGGGGAGGGCCGGCGGTCAGTCGGCGGCCGGGGTGCGGCGCGGCGGCTGAGGGCGTTTACGGCGCTGGACCGCCCCGTAGGTCTTCTGCAGCGCGGCGGTCGTGGCGTCGTAGGAACGCTGGGCCACGCCGACGAACAGGCAGTCGATGAGCGCGAGTTGGGCGATCCGGCTGACGGTCGCGCCGGACCGGAAGGGGGTCTCCCGGGCGCATGTCGTCAGCACGAGGTCGGCGCTCTCCGCGAGGGAGGAGCGCGCGACGTTGGTCAGGGCGATGGTGGTGGCACCGCGTTCGGCGGCGGCCTGGAGCGGCTCGACGGTGTCCTCGGTCTCCCCGGAGTGGGAGATGGCCAGGGCCACGTCACCGGGGCCGAGCAGGGCGGTCGCGGTGAGGGCGGCGTGCCGGTCGGTCCAGATGAAGGCCATGTGGCCGATGCGGTGCAGCTTCTGGTGCAGGTCCTGGCCGACGAACGCGCTGGCGCCGATTCCGAAGATGTCGACCCGGCGGGCGCCCGCGACGGCGTCGACCGCGCGGCCCAGCACCTCGATGTCGAGTTCGGCGCCGGAGTCCTCCAGGGCGCGGATCTCGTTGTAGACGATCTTGCTGACGATCTGGTCGAGCGTGTCGGTGGCGCTGATGTCGGTGCCCGGTGCCGGGCGTTCGCCGCCGAGCGCGTCCTCGCGGGCGGCGGCCGCGGCCAGCGCCAGGCGCAGCTGCGGGTAGTTCGTGATGCCTATCGCCCGGCAGAAGCGCATCACGGTGGCGACGGAGGTGTTCGCCCGCTCGCCCAGGGCGCTGATGGACAGCTCGCTCGCCTGCGCCGGGTCGGCCAGGACCGCGTCCGCCACCCGGCGTTCCGAAGGAGCCAGCGACGGAAGGGCCGCACGGATGCGCGCCAGGGTGCCGACGGCGGAGGCGTCGTCCGCCGGGGGTGCCGGCTGCTGAGCCGGTGCGCGGGGTGGTTCCTGGCGGGCCATGGGGGCGGTCCCTCCTGTGGGGTGGGCGCCACATTAACCCTGCATCAGTGGTGCGTCAAAAACTTACGAAAGTCATTACGCGAAGTTACTTATTGACATACGGAGGTCGGCCTTCCGATACTCGCTGCACCGCGATCCGCGCCGGTCACCCGGCCCTCCGGCTGTCACGTGACCGCCCGACGCGTCGGATCCCTGCAGACACGAAGGCGTGCCGAATGACAGCAGCAGTGGCGGTGGACCTGGGCAAGACCGGTTGCCGTGCCGTGCTGTGGACCGGCGGCACCAGTGACACCGGAGTCGCCCACGACGTCCACGAGGTGCCCGGGGCCCCCGGTCTCGCCGCCGAGAACGGCGTGGCCGCGGCCCGCGCGGCGGTGCGCGCCGCCGTCCTCCCGCTCCTCGGGGACGGACATGGCGGCCGGCTCGACGCCGTCTGCGTCGGCGCCGCCGGCGCGGCCACCGCCCCGGAGGCGGCCCGCGCCCTGGCCGGGCTGCTCCTCGACGACCTGCCCACCGACGAGGTGGCCGTCACCAGCGACGCCGTGACCGCTCACGCGGGCGCCCTGGGCGGCCGCACCGGCGTGGTGCTGGCGATCGGCACCGGTTCCGTCGCCATCGGCATCGGCGACGACGGATCGTTCGCCCGCGTCGACGGCTGGGGACCCTGGCTCGGCGACGAGGGCAGCGGCGCCTGGATCGGCGCCGCGGGACTGCGCGCCGCGCTCCGCGCCCACGACGGGCGCGGACCGCACACCGCGCTGCTGGCCGCCGCCGCCGGGCGCTTCGGCGACCCCGACCGGCTGCCCGCGGCACTCGGCAGGGACGGCAACCCGGCCCGTACCGCCGCGTCCTTCGCCCCTGAGGTGGCCCGCGCCGCCGCCGCGGGCGACGGCATCGCCTCGACGATCATCACGGACGCCGCCGCCGCGCTCGGCGAGGCCGTGCTCACGGCCGCACGCCGGATCGTCGGCGACGACGCACTCCCGGTCACCGTCACCGGCGGCCTGACCGGTCTCGGCGAACCGCTCACCGGGCCGCTCGCCGCGGCACTGGGCGGTTCCCCGCGCCCCCTCCTCGTGCGCCCCCCGCTCGGGGATCCGCTGGACGGCGCGCGCCTGCTGGCGCTCGACGCCTCGGCACCGCACGAACCCCACGTCGCCCGCGTACGGCGGACGACCGACCTCCCCACTGTCCCCACCCTGCCGGTGACCTCGCCGGCCGTTATTCAGGAGTGAGCGTGCGCCAACTCGACCTTGTGGTGGTCGTTGTCTATCTGATCGCGATCGCCGTGATCGGACTGCGGAAGGCCGGACGGCAGAAAACGGCGAAGGACTACTTCGTCGGCGAAGGCCACATGCCGTGGTGGACCGTCTCGTTCTCCGTGGTGGCGACCGAGACCAGCGTGCTCACCGTCATCAGCGTGCCCGGCGGCGCCTACAGCGGGCAGGGCTTCGGCAACGTCGAGCTCGCCCTCGGCTACGTGATCGGCCGCGTGATCGTGGCCACCGTGCTGATCCCCCTGTACAAGCGCGGCGGATTCGTCAGCGCCTACCAGTACCTGGGCGGCAGATTCGGACTGAAACTGCAGGGCCTCGCCTCGGTGACGTTCGTCTTCACCCGGCTCCTGGCCGAAGGCGTCCGGCTGTTCGCCTCGGCGATCCCGATCAAGCTGCTGCTGGACGAGTTCGGTGTGCACGCCGACTACCGCGTCATCATCGTCGTGCTCACGGTGATCACCGTGATCTACACCTACCTCGGCGGCATCAAGGCGGTCATCTGGACCGACGCCATCCAGATGGGCCTGTACCTGGGCGGTGCGATCCTCGCGATCGCCGTGCTCTCCGGCCACGTCGGCGGCTCCGGCTTCTCCGACGCCCTGCACTCGGGCCACTTCAAGCTCTTCGACACCAACTTCGACTTCGCGCACATCCTCACCAGCCCGTTCGCCCTGCCGACCGCGATCATCGGCGGCGCGATCTTCGCGATGGCCAGCCACGGCTCGGACCAGCTGATCGTCCAGCGCATCCTGACCACCCGCACCCTGCGCGAAGGCCAGAAGGCCATGATCGCCTCCGGTGTCTTCGTCACCGTCCAGTTCGCGGCCTTCTCGCTGGTCGGCGCGCTCCTGTGGTCCTACAACAAGGGCAAGGGCTTCGCGGACCTGGGTCTGGCCAGCGCCGACAACCTGTACCCGAACTTCATCCTGCACGGCCTGCCCGTGGTGATCTCCGGTCTGCTCGTGGCCGGCATCCTCGGCGCCGCGATGGGCTCGCTGTCCTCCGCGCTGAACTCGATGTCGAACTCGACGGTGTCGGACATCATCCACAGCTTCTTCCGCAGCTCGCCCTCCGAGGAGAACCTGCTCAAGCTCGCCCGGGTGATGACGCTGGTGTGGGCGGTGCTCATGGCCGTCTTCGCCTGCGCCTTCAGCGCGAACACGGGCAACGTCTACCTCACCGGTCTGACCATCGCGGGCTACACCTACGGCGCCCTGCTCGGAGCGTTCCTGCTCGGACGGCTCGTCCGGCGGGCCAACGAGATCGACTCCATCGTGGCCTTCCTGGTCACGGTGGGTGTGATGACGTACATCGTGCGCGGGGTGAAGATCGACGTCACCGTGGCCGGCGCGACCGTGCCGACGGCGATCGCCGCCCAGTGGCTCGTGCCCATCGGCGTGGTGGTCACCCTGGTGGTCGGCGGCCTGATGAGCCTGTTCCACCGGGCCCCCGAGACCGCCGTGCTCCCCGCGGGCGACGACGGCGAGCCCGGCCCGGGCCCGGACCGCGTCGCGGCGGTCGCCGGCCGGGAGTGAGCACGCCCCGCCCATGAGGTGCGGGGCCGCCCACCGCGGCGGCCCCGCACCGCCCCCGTTCAGGACCAGCACAGGGAGAAGTCAGTCATGCCGAACCGGCCCGGCCCGCGGCACCCGCGTCAGGAGGCACCGTGCGTGTGATCGGCCTCATGTCAGGCACCTCCTACGACGCCATCGAGGCGGCCGCCGCCGACCTCGACCTGGACGGCGACACCCTGCTGCTGCGGCCGCTCGGGCACCTCTCCGCCGACTACCCCGAAGACCTGCGCGACCTCATCGCCGCCACCCTGCCCCCGGCGGCCACGACCACGCAGGACGTCTGCGCCCTCGACACCGGCATCGGCCAGGCCTTCGCCGGCGCCGCCGGGCGGGCCCTGCGCGAACTGTGCGACGGCGCGGCCGACCTCGTGGTCTCGCACGGCCAGACCATGCACCACTGGGTCGAGGAGGGCACCGTCCGCGGCACCCTCCAACTCGGCCAGCCCGCCTGGATCGCCGAGGCCACGGGCCTCCCGGTTGTCTCCGACCTGCGCAGCCGCGACGTCGCCGCGGGCGGCCAGGGCGCCCCGCTGGTCGGTATGACGGACACCCTGCTGCTGCGCGGGCTGCCCGGCACCCCCGCCGCGCTGAACCTCGGCGGTATCGCCAATGTGACCGTCGTCGCGCCCGGCGCCGAGCCGCTGGCCTTCGACACCGGGCCCGCCAACGCGCTGCTGGACGCCGCCGTGCGGCACTTCACCGACGGGGCGGCCGCCTACGACGAGGACGGGCGCCGGGCCGCCGCCGGCCGCACCAGTGCCGAACTCCTCGCCCTGCTCCTGGACGACCCCTACTACCGCAGGCCCGCCCCGAAGAGCACCGGCAAGGAACTCTTCCACCTGCCCTATCTGCTGCGGGCCCTCGACGCGCTGCCTGCCGCCGCGCTCGCCCCCGAGGACGTCCTGGCCACCCTGACCCGGCTGACCGCCGTCACCGTGGCCGAGGCCTGCCGCGCCCACGGCGTCACCGAGTTGGTCGTCTCCGGCGGCGGCGTCCGCAACCCGGTCCTGATGGACATGATCGCCGGGGAGCTGCCGGGCGTGCCGCTGCGCCCCAGTGACGACCTGGGCATACCGTCGGACGCCAAGGAGGCCCTGGCGTTCGCGGTACTGGGCTTCCTGACCGTCAACGGCCTGCCCGGCGCCCTGCCCTCGGGCACCGGCGCCCGCCGGGCCACGCTGCTCGGCAGCATCACCCCCGGGCTGTCGCCGCTGCGCCTGCCCGAGCCCGCCGAGCGGGCGCCCCGCCTGATGCGCGTCACCGGCCCCGCCCACTGACCGCCCGGTCGCGCCACCACCGCCCGTCCCCGCACCCGGGGACCCGAGCACCCGAGGACCCATGAGCCACTCCGCCGCCGCCGCACCCTCCACCGCGCCGTCCACCGGGGACCGGGCCCCCGATCTGGCCGGGCTCCTGGCCTCGTGCGTCGGCGACCCGGCCAGGGTGACCACCGACGTGCCCCGCCGGGTCGCGGCCGCCCACGACGCGTCGCCGTACCTGTTCACCCCGCAGGCCGTCGTCCGGGCCGCGTCCGCCGCCGAGGTGGGCGCGCTGATGGCCGGGGCGCGGGCGGCGGGCCTGCCGCTGACGCTGCGCTCGGGCGGCACCAGCCTGGCGGGGCAGGCGGGCGGCGACGGGATCCTGGTGGACGTCCGCAGCCACTGGCGCAGCGCGGAGGTGCTGGACGAGGGGCAACGCATCCGGCTGCAACCAGGTCTGACGGTCCGTCGGGCAAATGCGCGGCTCGCCCGGTACGGACGCCGGCTCGGCCCCGACCCGGCCAGCGAGAGCGCCTGCACCATCGGCGGGCTCGTCGCCAACAACTCCAGCGGCATGAACTGCGGTACGCAGGACAACGCCTACCGCACCATGGAGTCCCTCCAGTTCGTGCTGCCCTCCGGCACCGTGGTCGACACCGCGGCCCCCGACGCGGACGAGGCGCTGCGCGCCCGCGAGCCCGGACTCCACGCGGGACTGCTGCGGCTGCGCGACCGCGTCCGCGCCTCGGCGGCCTCGCGCGCCACCGTCGAGCGGCTGTTCGCGATGAAGAACACCATGGGCTACGGGCTCAACTCGTTCCTCGACCACTCCGGCGCGGCCGACATCCTCGCCCACCTCATGATCGGCAGCGAGGGCACCCTCGGCTTCGTCGGGGAGGCGGTCTTCCGCACCGTGCCCCTCCTGCCGCACACCGCCACCGGCCTGCTCGTGCTGCCCGGCCTCGCGGAGGCCACCGACGCCCTGCCCGCACTGCTGGCCGCCGGTGCCCGTACCGCCGAACTCCTCGACGCGGCGTCGCTGCGGGTCGCCCAGCAGTCCCCGGACCCCGTGGACGAACTGCGCGGACTGCGGGTGGACGGACACGCCGCCCTGCTGGTCGAGTTCGCCGAGGACAGCGCGGAACTGCTGGACGAGCGGGTGGCCGGCGCGCAGCCGGTCCTGGACCGCCTGCCCGCCGTCACCGGGACCGCGCTCGTCCGCGATCCCCGGGTCAGGGCCCGGCTGTGGCACCTGCGCAAGGGCCTGTACACCGCGGTCGCCGGCGCCCGCCGCCCCGGCACCACGGCCCTGCTGGAGGACATCGCGGTGCCCATGGAGCGGCTGACCGGCACCTGCGAGGGACTGATCGGCCTGTTTGACCGGCACGGCTACCAGGACGCCGTGATCTTCGGTCACGCGCGCGACGGCAACCTGCACTTCATGCTCACCCAGGACTTCGACTCCGCCGCGGAGACCGAGCGCTACGCCCGGTTCACCGACGCCATGGTCGACCTCGTCCTGGACGCCGGCGGCACCCTCAAGGCCGAGCACGGCACCGGCCGCGCCATGGCGCCCTTCGTGCGCCGCCAGTACGGCGACGAACTGTACGACGTCATGCGCGAGGTCAAGCGCCTGTGCGACCCGCACAACGTGCTCAACCCCGGCGTGCTCCTGGAGGACGACCCGGCCGCGCACCTGCGCAGCCTCAAGAGCGTCCCGCAGGTCGACCCCGCCGTGGACGCCTGTGTGGAGTGCGGCTACTGCGAGCCCGTCTGCCCCACCGCCGACGCGACCACGACGCCCCGGCAGCGCATCGCGCTGAGCCGGGAGATCGCGCTCGCCACCGCGGCCGGCGACGAGGAACGCCGCCGCGCCCTGGAGGCCGACTACGCCTACGCCGCCGTCGACAGCTGCGCCGCCGACAGCCTCTGCGTCACGGCCTGCCCCGTCACCATCGACACCGGCGCGGTCATGAAGCGGCTACGCTCCGAGCGCCACGGGCCCGCCGCGCAGCGGGCCGGGAACGCCGCGGCCCGGCACTGGGGGACCGCCGTCAAGGGCGTACGGGCGGCGCTGAACACCGCCCACGTCCTGCCCGACCCGGCCCTGCGTGCCGCCACCGGCGTGGTGCGGCGGCTCGGCGCGGGGGAGCTCGTCCCCGCCTGGGCCGACGACATCCCGAAGGGCGGACCGGCCCGCCCCGCGGGACGGCGGCCCGAAGGCGCCAAGGCGGTGTTCTTCGCCGCGTGCATCGGCAGTGTCTTCGCCCCGGAGGGGCCCTCCGACGGGTCGGCGGGCTCCGCGGCGGCCTTCCTGCGGCTGTGCGAGCGCGCGGGCGTCGCCGTGACCGTCCCCGACCGGCTGGCGGGCCTGTGCTGCGGCACCCCCTGGCAGTCCAAGGGCTACACCGACGGGCACCGCACCATGGCCGAGCGGACCCTGGACGTGCTCTGGGAGGCGAGCGACCACGGCCTGCTGCCCGTGGTCAGCGACGCCTCGTCCTGCACGCACGGACTGGAGCAACTGCCCGGCGCCCTGCCGGAGTCCGACCGGGCCCGCTTCGCGGCGCTGCGCTTCGTGGACAGCGTGGCCTTCACCGCCGAGCACCTGCTCCCGGCCCTGCCCGAGCCGCGGCGCCTCGGCAGCCTCGCCCTGCACCCCACCTGCTCCACCGCGCACCTGGGCATCGACGGCGCCCTGCGCACCGTCGCGGCCGCCGTGAGCGACCAGGTCACGGTGCCGGACAACTGGGGCTGCTGCGCGTTCGCGGGCGACCGCGGCCTGCTCCACCCGGAGATCACCGCGTCGGCCACCGCCGCCCAGGCCGCCGAGATCACCGCGGGCACGTACGACGCGTACGCCTCCTGCAACCGCACCTGCGAGATGGGCATGAGCCGGGCCACCGGCCGCCCGTACCGGCACGTGCTGGAACTCCTCGACGAGGCCACCGCCTGAGAGCGGGTCGGGACGCACGCGCCGGGGCCTGCCAGGCCCCGGCGTGTTGCGTGACGCTTCGTCAGGATCCGTTCCTGAGGGGCGGGTTGCCGCGCGATGCCAGGGTGGCGTTGGGGAGCACGGGGGCCGGGAGGCGGTCACCGGGGTAGCCCTCGACCGCGCCGAAGCGGCCGTCGGCGTTCTCCCACGCCTCACGCGCCTCCGCGATGTCCTGGTGCGAGCGCCCGATGAAGTTCCACCACATATCACAGCTTCGGCGTTTCGTCCCAGGTCAGGGGCTTGATCGATCATCCGGTGTCAGCAAACCGTCAGCATGACACCCAGGAGTCAGACCGGCAATGGCAACCATGAGCCTCATCCGCGGCATGGGCACCGTGTTCAAGGACTGCGAGCACCCCGAGTCCCGCTGGACCAGGTGCCCGCACACATACAAGATCAGGTACCGCAACGCGGCCGGGAAGCAGAGCCAGGAATCCGGATTCACCACCCAGGAGAAGGCGAAAGCCCGGCTCGCCGAGGTCTACCAGGATCGGAAGAACTCCCCGCAGAGCCAGCGCAAGGCCGAGCGGATCCAGAAATATGGCGCCATGCCGTTCGGGGAGTACGTCGCCGATTGGGAGGCGGGCCAGCGCGACCTGAGCGCGGCCTCTCTGCGGCACCTCCACTCACTCCTGGAACACCACCTTTACCCCGCGTTCCGGAGCCGTCGGATGGGCACATTCGACCACAAGGTCGTGGAGACCTTCATCCAGACCATGGAACGAAACGGGGTCGGTCTGGCCACGCAGTCCAACGCCTTCGACAAGCTGAGGGCGATCCTTCTCGACGCGCACCGACTCGGCCTCTACGACGAGAACCCTTTCGACGGCGTCAAGCCACCGCAGTACGACCCGAGGCGCGCTGTCATCCCCTCCGTCGCACAGCTGCAAGGCATACGCACGGTCGGCGACGACGCCTTCCATCTCATCGTCGATCTCATGAGCGGCTGTGGCCTGCGAAATGGCGAAGCCGCCGCGGTCAACATCAACAACGTCGTTGCTGACGATGTCTACCGGGTCACCGAGCAGGTCAACCAGACCACCAAGGCCTATGCGCCGCTCAAGCACCGCAAGGCCGGCGACTACCGTGACGTTCCACTCCCGGCCCGAGTCAAGTCCACCCTCGAGTTGTACGCGGACAAGCACGGCACCGTGGACGGCTATCTTCTCCGGGACCCCCAGAACATCAGTAAGCCCTTCCCGTACTACTGCCTGCAAAACCGGTGGCAGCGGATCAAGAAGGCAGGCGAAGTCGACATCCCCGAAGGCATGGTCGTCTACGGCCTCCGCCACTTCTTCGCCTCAAACTGCCTCAGCCGCGGCATCCCCATCACCGATGTCGCCGAGTGGATGGGCCACAAGAGCCTCGACATCACCTTCAAGATCTACCGACACCTCATGCCCGGCTCCATCGGCCGCGCGGCTCAGATCCTCGACATCGGTCTGACTGCCTGAACATGTGAGGAGGGCCTATCCCTCTCCTGCTGGGACGGCCCTCCTCACCAATCGGCCCGAGTTACACAGCGGACACCTGCTGCTGCTTCACCCATGTCTGGACTTCCGACACTTTGAACTGCAGCTTCGCATTCGGCCCGCGCCCGAACCTGTAGGGCACAAGCCCTGCGCGAGGCGCCTCTCGGTACACCCAGGCAACCGACATGTTCAGGTACACCGCCGTCTCCTTGACACTCATAAACTGCTCAGGCACGCGTTCCTCCATGGCGACAACTGAAAGTCCTGCATTGAGTGAGACCAAGCTTCGATGCGAATCAGCGAGTTGGCCGTGCTGTCATCTCGTGATATCGCGGGGTCCGTCCGCCAACGGCTCTGCCCCGTAATCGGTGGTGACGTTCAGCGACGGCGTGTCGTATGGGTCGGAAATCGCCGTCGTGTCGGTCCAGGCGATCTCGGCACCCGTACCTGGCCTGACCGGGCCACCGCCCGCGCCGAGGTCTTCTCCTTCATTGAGACCTTCGGGGATTGCGGGGCCGCAGCAGCATGGCGACGTACTCGCGGGTGTTGGCCACGCACGCCCCCAACGGCATGTGACCGCAGGGGAAACCGCCGGGCCGCAGGGCCAGAAGCGTCCACGCCACGCGGCGTATCACGGCACGGACCCGATCGATGCGGGCCGCGACGGAGGCCCCGATCGCTGCCAGGACACGGCGCAGGGCTCACCCCGGGCGCGCGGGCAGAGCGCACCGTATACACGAGTGCCGGATCATCGGCCCGGATCAGCCGTCGGAACGTCCGGGTCGTCCACGCCGTAGTCGAGCACTGTGTGCACGGCGACCACTCCCTCGACCGACCAGCACAGCCGGTCGAGGAGGGCGATCATGCTCTTCCGTTCCACCTCTCCACGGAGTGTGACGACGCCGTCCTCCACCTCCACACTGATGTCCCGAGGGTCCAGCCAGAGCGCGTGTCGAAGCACTTCGTCGACGATCTCTTCCCGGATCGCAGTGTCCGCGCGCAGAAAGACGCTCATCAGGTCGCTGCGGCTGACGATGCCGATCAATCGCTCCCCCTCATCGACCACCGGGAGACGCCTCACGTGGTGCTCTTCCATTGCGCGGGCCGCTTCGGGCACCGTCCACTCCGGATGTGCGGAGAACAGCTTTGAGGTCATCACCGCCTGTGCGGTCTCTGCCGCCAACCTGTGCTGGTCTGCGGGAGTCCGCTGGGTCTGGGCAAGGTGACCGTGTGGGTCAGGGCGAGCCGCTTCCTTGTGGATCAGGTCCGCTTCGGAGACGAGCCCGACTACATGCCGTGCGGCGTCGATCACCGGCACGGCGCTGACCTCGTTCCGGTCCAGCAGCACGGCGATGTTCTTGACCGGGGTGTCCAGACCTGCCGTGATGACCTCGCGGGTCATCACATCGCCGACGGTGCGATGGTGCATGGCGGCCTCCCCGTGAATCGGTGTCGGTGCCCGCCTCGGTGACATCCTGGGTCTCAGGGGTTCCGGGACGCGCGTTCTGTGATTTACGGCTCTCCTCATTGTCGCCGCCGACCGCCGACTCCGCTGGTCAGGAGCAGCCGAATCCCGGCCGGGAGGCCGCGTACCGTTTCCCCGCGTCGACATGCCGAGCCGATCAGGAGGTTCGAATCACTCGCCCAGTCACCTGCCTGGGATTGATGCGGACCCACAGGTCGCGCTTCCCGCCGGCCCATGGGGCCGTCTCCGCTTGTTCGGATAGCTGCCGTACGACGCCAGGATCGTCGACGTGCTCGGCCCTGCCGACGGTCAGGATGCTCCACCCCGAGCTCATCGCCTCATCGATGTGATCGACTTCGAAGGCGACCTCGGTTCCCGGCGCGGCAGCCGTCACCGCGTCGGGATCCGTGCGGTAGACGATGGTGCCCGCAAGGACGGTGTAGTTGACCGGCAAGACCACCGGCCCCTCCGAAGTGGCCATCGCGACGCGACCGATTCCGTGTGTGCCGAGCCTGTCCCGGCACTCCTCAGGGCCGAGTTTTTGAAGAACCGGATGAGATGAGCTGGGGCCCTGCCCGGGAGGCCGGTCGGCGGCGCCCTCGAGCAGTTCGTTAGGCGTGGTGTCCAGGGCCGCGGCAATCCGGAGCAGGCCTGCGGGATCGAAGTCGGCGCCGGCTTCTTGCAGCAGTTCCAGATAGTGCGGGGACATGCCTGCTCGACGCGCCACCTCCTCACGGCTGATCCCCAGCATCGCGCAGCGCTGCGTCACACGGCGAGCCACATCGCCCGGCTCGGGTTTCGGCGTGCCAGTAGGCGCCTGGGAGGGTATGCGGTTTTCGCTCACGGCTCTGCACCTCCTACCGTCGAGGATGTCACCGTCGGCGGTCGCGGTTCCGTTGGCCGAGCGACGAGGTTCATCGGCAGGCCGTGCTGGGGCCGGCGAGGTCCGAGGCGGGGCTGGAGAAGCAGCTCCACCAGGGTCCCGTGTTCTGTCCCGCCGGGCGGTCCCGTCGAGCTGTGATGTACCTGGCCAGGTTGCACCATGGGAACAGGACGAGCACGGAGTTGCCCGAGCGTGACGACTTTCAGGGTGCGCCGACCCCGCCGAAACGCATCGACGTCGCCGACGTCGCCACTCCGACCCCTCCCGAGGCCACGGGCTCCCTTCTGCCTGGTACGGGACGAGGGCATCGGACACCGGAAAACCCTCCCCACGGGGGTATTCGGTGTCGGCAGCCGGATACCCGACGGCCCGCGGGTAAGTGAGGCGGCCGAGCGCGCCGCCCTGTTATGGAGGCAACGCATGAACGAGCCAGGTGGCGCGAACGGAGCGGTGGTGGCTCCGCGCGCGGAGGTGTGTGAGACCCACACGGCCGTCGTGCTCTTCCTCGGCGACCACGTCTACAAGCTGAAGAAGCCCGTTGATCTGGGGTTTGTCGACTACACCACCGTTTCGGCCCGACGCGCCGCATGTGAGCGGGAAATTGATCTGAACCGGCGCTTCGCCCCGGATGTCTATCTGGGGCTGGGAGAGCTCCGCAGCCCGGACGCACAAACTCCCGAACCGGCGGTCGTGATGCGCCGCCTGCCCGCGAACCGTCGACTGTCCCGCCTGGTGCGTGAGAACGTCCCAGTGACGGAGGCGCTACGGTCCCTGGCGCGCCTGCTCGCGACGCGCCACGCGGAAGCCCCCCGACGTCCCGAGGTGGACCGACAGGGGACCCGCGACGCCCTGCGATCGCGCTGGTCTGCGAACCTCGCCCGTTTCCGGGCGGCGGCCGGCGACGAGTTGCTCCACGGCGACGTGGACGAGATCGAGCGACTTGTAGGGCGCTACCTCGCTGGGCGCGAGGCGTTGTTCGCCCGCCGCATCAAGCAGGGGCGTGTCGTCGACGGACACGGCGACCTGCTCGCCGATGACGTCTTCTGTCTCGACGACGGCCCGCGTGTCCTGGATTGCCTGGAGTTCGACGACGACCTACGGCGTCTCGACGGGCTCGACGACGCCGCCTTCCTCGCCATGGACCTGGAACAGCTCGGTGCCCCGCACGCCGCGATGTACTTCCTCGACCAATACGCGGAGTGCTCCGGGGACCCTGCGCCTCCCTCGCTGTGGCACCACTACGTAGCCTATCGCGCGTTCGTGCGGGCCGAGGTCTCGCTGATCCAGGCGCGGCAGGGGGCGGCCGGTGCCGAGGCGGCATCGCAGCGGCTCGTCTCCGCCGCGTTGTGCCACCTGCGCACAGCCGCCGTCCGTCTCACGCTCGTCGGAGGCCTCCCCGGGAGCGGGAAGTCCACGCTTGCCGGGGCGCTGGCCGACCGTCTCGGAGCGACGCTGCTCAGCAGCGACCGGCTCCGCAAGGAACTGGCGGGCCTTCCCGCGGAGACCGCGGCGGCTGCGGGGTACCGCAAAGGGCTGTACACGTCTGAGTGGACGGCGCGTACTTACGCCCTCCTCCTCGACCGTGCCGCAGCGCTCTTGCGTCACGGTGAGTCGGTTGTCCTGGACGCCACCTGGTGCGACTCGGGACAACGTGCAGCGGCTGCCGGCGTAGCCGTTCAAGCCAGTGCGGATCTGGTGCCTCTGCGCTGCAGCGTTCCCAGCGCAGTGGCGGCCACTCGGCTGGAGACCCGTGGCCCCGGGGCTTCCGACGCCGGGCCTGCCGTTGCCGCTGCGATGGCAGCCGACGAAGCTCCGTGGCCGGAGGCCGTTCCGATTGACACCGGCGGCGATCTCGAGACGGCTGTGGAACAGGCACTGGTGTCGATTCATCCGCCGGCCACTTCTCTGGCACAGCCATTCCGCCGACCACGAAGGGAACCGGGCTGACGTTCGGCCACCGCCGCCGGGCGTCCGAGGCGCGTCGCGCGGTCGAGGCCGTTCGGCGCTGTCGAGCAAGGCTGTGCCGCGGTTGGCCGGTCCGCAGAGGGCGGATGGGGCGGGACGAACGACGGTGTGGCTGGTTGCCCGTCCGCCCGGCCCCGGCGGCGTCACCGGTGGCGCACCCGCGGCGTCCGGGCGCGACACGGCGACCGGAACTCGTCGGTCACAAGGCGTTGTCCTCGCGACGTGCCGCTTGCTCGCTCATGACCGATGCTGGAAGCAGCCAGCGCGCACCGGGACGACCGTGGTCCGTTCCGTGTGTGCACCCTCGCTGAGGAGCAGGTCATTGCTCACACGGGTCCGTCTGCCAGGACGCCACGCATCACGTTCGGCGAAGTCGGGGCCGCCGCGGGAGCCGCCACCCCCAGTCCCCGAGGCGTCGGCACCGTGGTGGCCTTGGTTCATTCCACTCGCCGCCCTCATCGTCGTCCTCGTGGTGATCGCCCGTGCTCCGGCACAGCGGACTCCGTCCTTCCCGTACAGCGACTTCGTCGCCAAGGTGAACGCCGGACAAGTGAAGGCCGTGGTCGTCAACGACAAGGGCGCCGTCGACGGCACGCTGCAAAACGGCGCCAAGTTCACCACTCGCATCCCGGTCGCCCTGGACACCAGCCCGCTGGACGCCCAGTTGCGGGCCCGGCACGTGGAGATCACCGCGACCCAGACCAGCGGAACCGGGGGCTGGACGCCCTGGCTGGTCTTCGTCCTCCCGCTGCTGATCATCGGAGCCCTGTTCTGGTGGAGCGGAAGGAAGGCGGCGCGACCCCTGGCCGGCACTCAGGGCACCATGGGCCGGTCCCGAGCCAAGATCATCGAGGCCGAGCGCCCTCATACCGGCTTCGACGACATCGCAGGGTATGAGGGTGTCAAACAGGAGATCAGCGAAATCGTCGACTTCCTCCGCCGCCCCGGCCGCTATGCCGCGGCAGGCGCCAAGGGGCCGCGCGGAGTGATCATGGTGGGGCCGCCGGGAACCGGCAAGACACTCTTCGCGCGTGCCGTGGCCGGAGAGGCCGAAGTGCCGTTTCTGTCCGTGACGGGCTCGGCATTTGTCGAGATGTTCGTGGGCGTCGGGGCATCCAGGGTGCGCG
Source organism: Streptomyces sp. NPDC088733 (assembly GCF_044751185.1). Taxonomy (NCBI): domain Bacteria; kingdom Bacillati; phylum Actinomycetota; class Actinomycetes; order Kitasatosporales; family Streptomycetaceae; genus Streptomyces; species Streptomyces sp. NPDC088733. The sequence goes on along the minus strand of NZ_JBIVLH010000030.1, from coordinate 42,621 downwards.
ACTTGTTCGGTGAGGCGCGCAAGAGAGCACCGTCGATCGTGTTCATCGACGAGATCGACGCGGTCGGCAGCCGCCGCGGTGGCACCGGCTCGGGGAGCGCCGACGAGCGCGAACAGACTCTCAACCAGCTGCTGGCGGAAATGGACGGCTTCGACCAGAGCAGCGGCATCGTCGTGCTCGCCGCCACAAACCGTCCGGACACACTGGACCCAGCCCTGCTTCGGCCCGGCCGCTTCGACCGGCATGTGACGGTTCCGCTGCCCAACCAGAGCGAACGGGCCGCGATCCTCGCAGTCCACGCCCGCGGAAAGACCATGCACCGGGACGTCGACTGGGACGTCGTGGCACGGGCCACGCCTGGATTCTCCGGGGCCGACCTCGCCAATCTGGTCAACGAGGCAGCCATCAACGCCGTGCGGGACGACCGAGCGGTCATCGGGGCCTCTGACCTGGACAGCGCCCGCGACCGTGTACTGCTGGGGCGTCGGGAAAGCTCCAACGCACTGCTCCCCGAGGAACGGCACGCCGTGGCCGTCCACGAATCGGGCCACGCACTGGTCGCGGCCCTGTGCGCACACGCCGACCCGGTCGCCAAGGTCACCATCCTTCCGTCAGGACCCTCGCTGGACACCACCGAACAACTCCCCGAGGCCGATCGGCACCTGTACACACACGGCTACCTGACAGACCTGCTCTGCGTGCGGCTGGGGGGTCGTGCCGCCGAACTCGTCGTCCTGGGAGAGGGTTCCACCGGAGCGGCGGACGACCTGGCGGGAGCAACTCGAATCGCGGCGCGCATGGTCACCGAATTCGGTCTATCCGCCGTTCTCGGCCCCGTCGGTTATGGCTCGGGCGCCACCGGCTACCTTGCCGAGCAGGAGCGGAACGAATCCCGCCGGGGCTACTCGGAACGCACCCAGCGGATCGTCGACATGGAGACCGCACGCCTGGTCACGGATGCGGAGAGACGCGCTGTCACCATGCTGCGCAGTCATCGCGCGGCTCTCGATTCCCTGACAGGGCTGCTGGTTGCTCACGAGACCGTCGATGGGCCGGTGGTCCTGGATGCCCTGCACAAAGAGGGACCGGATCACCGTGCCGGCCCGTCTCAGGCCGCTGTGCCCTGATGCAATACCCTGCTGTGCGCTTCCACCCCTGCCGGAGATGCCCCGGTGCGCGGGCCGCACGGCTCGGGCGATGACACCTGTTCGGCGTACCTCATCGACGTTCGGACGCCCCCCTTGCAACACACTGGGACGAAGGGAATGGTCGACGGGGCAGGCAGGCGACGGTGTGGTTACGAGACGACGTGTCATCCAGGCCGTGGTAGCCGGAGGGGCCTTCGCTCTGATCCCGGACCTGGGTGGGAGCGCGCCGTCACCCCTGCAGGTGCCACTGATCGGCCGGACCGTACTGGATCCGAAGCACATTGGGAAGTACAAGAGACAACTGGTCATCCCCCCGGTGATGCCACAGTCCGACCCGACCGCGAAGGAAGGGGTCCATCACTACACCATCGCGGTTCGCCAGTTCCGGCAGCAGGTACTGCCCCCCGGTCTCCCGGCGACGACGGTGTGGGGGTACGGCTCCCCACACCACCCAGGGACCTTCCACTACCCCGCGTTCACCATCGAGGCGCGGTCCGGTACGCCGGTGCGAGTGCGGTGGGAGAACCAGCTGCGCGATCCGGCGGGCCGATGCCTGCCGCACCTCCTGCCTGTCGACCCCACGCTGCACTGGGCGAACCCGCCGGGCGGAACCGGTCGACGGGACGGACACGGGATGTTCGACTCGACACCAGCCCCGTACCGCGGCCCAGTGCCGATCGTGACGCACCTGCACGGTGGGCGGAACACCGAGGAGAGCGACGGATACCCCGAGGCCTGGTACCTTCCTGACGCCGTCGACATCCCGGCACGGTATGCCCACGTCGGTACGTTCTACGACGACTTTCGGCACAAGGCCGAAACCGCCTACGGCGTCGTGTGGACCGCCGGAGATGCCATCTTCCAGTACGCCAACGAGGAGCGGGCGGCGACGTTCTGGTTTCACGACCACGCCCTGGGCGTGACGCGGCTGAACGTCTACGCCGGTCTGGCCGGGTTCTACCTTCTGCGAGGCGGTCCGGCAGACCTCCCCGAAGGCGTCCTGCCCGGTCCTGCCCCCCGCCTCGGGGATCCGCCGGGCCGGAAGTACCACGAGATCCCGCTCGTCATCCAGGACAGGTCGTTCCACACCGACGGCAGTCTCCTCTATCCCGCGAGCCGTGCCGCCTTCGACGGATTCAACGGCCCGTATGTGCCGGAGAGTGATGTCCCGCCGATCTGGAACCCGGAGTATTTCGGCAACGCGATGGTGTCCAACGGTGCGACATGGCCGGTCCTCGACGTCGAACCCCGCCGCTACCGATTCCGCACCCTCAACGGGTGCAACGCGCGGTACCTGATCCTCAAAGTCGTCACCGACCCGGTCGCAAGCCGACCCGTGAAACCGGCCCTGGTCTTCTGGCAGCTCGGAAGCGAAGGAGGTTTCCTCCCGTCGCCCGTCGAGCGCGAGCAACTGCTCATTGCCCCTGCGGAGCGCGCCGACGTGATCATCGACTTCACATCGGTGCCCGTGGGCACGGCCCTGTATCTCATCAACGAGGGCCCGGACACCGCGTTCAAAGGGGGAAGGGCGGGAGTCGATTTCGCCTCGGCCGATCCGGCTACCACCGGGCAGGTCCTCAGGTTCGACGTCCGCCCCCTCACCTCGCCGGACACGAGCGTGCCGCCGGAACATCTGACGCTGCCTTCACTGGAGCCGCTCGGGCCGGCCGACCGCACTCGTCGGCTCTCCCTCAACGAGCAGAGTTCCGCCGTCCTGCCGCACAGCGGGCCCCGGCAACTCCTGCTCGGAACCGTCGACGACCGAGGTAAGCCACTCCCAATGCGGTGGAATGATTCCACCACGGAGAACCCCGCCCTCGGAGCAACAGAGGTCTGGGAGATCCACAACTTCACGGCGGACGCGCACCCGATCCATGTCCACGAGGTCCAGTTCCAGATCGTCGACCGGCAGAAGTCAGGGCGGGCAGCCGTCTCGCCGCCGGAGGCTTGGGAACGCGGTTACAAGGACACCGCCATCGCATACCCGGGCACCGTTACCCGGCTCAAGGCGACGTTCGACCGGCCCGGCCGCTTCGTGTGGCACTGTCACATGCTCGAACACGAGGACAACGAGATGATGCGGCCCTACGTGGTCGGACCGCTGCGGAACGGCCGGCCGGGACACCCTCCTGCCGGAGGGAAAGACCGAGTCTGACAGCCACCGAATCGCCTTCCTCGGCTGTCCGGGGCTGCCGGGCGCTCCTCACCGTCCCACCGCGGCCATGTGACATGCCATCAGATCCTGCCGTCGGACGCGGAATCCGGTTCCGCGAGCGACACGGGGCGCTTCGGCCCGTGCATGGGGGCCGTCCGGCCCCGGGCGCCGCCGGCACACCGCGTTCACGCTGGGTTCGACGGCCGATGAAGCATCGCGCCTGGGGAGCGAAGGAGGGGCACGATGGACGCGGAACCGGACCAGGACTTGGGCTCCACGTGGTGGGAGCCGCCGCCCAACCCGGAGTTGTTCGGCCACGTGGTGGTCGGGGTGGACGGCTCGCCGGCCTCCGGGCGTGCGCTTGACGCCGCGGTGGCCGAGGCCGACAGGCGTGATGTGCGGCTGGAGATTCTGCACGGGCAGCCCTGGGGCGGCCACCGCAAGGCCGCGCGCCAGGGGATCCGCCCCTACCACGTCGCGCAGGCGTTGCTCGCGTCGGCCGCCGCACGCGCCGCCGAACTGCGCCCGGGCCTGCGGGTGAGTACCTCGCTGGTCGACCGGCACGCCGGGGGAGTTCTGGTGCGCCGCACTCGCGACGCGGGTCTCGCCGTGGTCGGGACCCGGGGCCACGGCGCTGTCACGGGCGCGCTCCTCGGCTCGGTGAGCCTCCATGTGGCCGGGCGCTCGGCCTGTCCGCTGCTCGTCGTGCGTGGGGAATCACCTGCGCGACCCACTGGACACGGTCACGTGGTGCTGGGCCTGGAAAGCGACGCCGACACCGAGGCGACGGCGTTCGCATTGGCCGAGGCCGACCGCCGTCACGTCCCGTTGACCGTCCTGCATACCTGGACCTCCCAGCCGACCGCGGCCCGAAGGCAGCGGGCGGGCGAGTATTCCGCGGGGTTCACGGAGCGCTCGGAAGTGATCCGGACGGTCGCTCGGCTGGGCAAGGCCCACCCGGAAGTCGCGACCGACATCGAAACGGTCCACGGTACGGCGCCCCACGTGCTTCTAGAGGCCACGCGTACCGCCGACGTGGTCGTCGTGGCCGCGCATCGCCGCGCAGGAGGGCCCGGGCCGCGGCTCGGCCCGGTCACCCGCGCCCTGCTGCACGGTGCATACTGCCCGGTGGCGGTCGTTCCGGTCCCTGCGACGGGACAGCCGTGAGAACACGGCCGGCATTCCCGCGCCCGGACATCCTCCCGTCCAGAGGCGGTCCGCGGCGTGAGGTGATCCAATGGCCCCGGAAGGAGGCACGGCCATGCCGGGTACGGCGGCTTCGGTGGTCATCGGGATCGGCAATGTGTTCCGGCGCGACGACGGCGTCGGCTGGGCAGTCATCGAGGCACTTCGGGACGACACGGTGGCGCTTCCACCGAGCACGGAGCTGCGCGAGTCGGCCGGAGATCCTGCGCAACTGATGGACATGTGGGAGAACTCCCGTCGGGCTGTCGTCGTCGATGCCTGTTTCCCTCCCCGTCCCCGTCCCGGGCGCGTTCACCGTTGGCGTCCTGGGGCCGGCGGCGTGCCGTCACCGGTCACTCAAGAGCACAGCACACACGGCCTCGGACTCGTCCACGCCCTGCGTCTCGCCGAGAGCCTCGGGCGTCGAGCAGGGGACATGGTGGTGTACGCGGTCGAAGGAGCCGACCGGTCCATGGGCACGGGGCTCACGCCGCAGGTCGCGGACGCGGTACGGCCGCTCGCACTGCGCATCGCCGCCGACCTCGCCCGGCACGCGGGTGCCCGCCAGGGGCCGTAAGGGCGAAATCCGCCGGCATCCCGCGTGGCCGGGCACCACCGCGAAGAGAGCGTGGTCCAGTGGATCGGACGACTGCGCCGGGCCCCTCGGGACCCGGTCACGGAGGCTGAGGGGACCGGAATGACGGACGGCCCGGACGGCGTCGCGGCCACGCGGGAGCAGGACACGGCGGTCCTCGACCCGGCCGCCCTCGAAGTACTGGTGCAGGTTCTGCGCCAAAGGGGTCGTACGGTGGTGGGCCCCACGGTGCGGGACGGTGCGATCGTTCTTGCCGAGCTGGAGTCAGCTGCTGAACTGCCCCACGGATGGGGGGTCGAGCTGGAGGCGGGCCGGTACAGGATTCGGCAGCGCGCTGACGCGGCGGCTTTCGCGCACAGCGCCGGACCGCAGTCGTGGAAGTCCTTCCTCCATCCGGAGCGGGTTCGTCAGTGGACCGCGGACCGTGAGCCGGGCGGAGACGTGACGGTGCGCCCGCAGGAGCCGGAGGCCGTCGCGTACGCCTTCCTCGGTGTACGCCCGTGCGACCTGCGGGCTATTCGCATCCTGGACCGGGTGATGACCGGCGGAAAGCACCGCGACCCCGTCTACGGTTCGCGACGCTCGGCGGCGTTCTTGATCGCGGTCGAATGCACAGAACCCGGGGCGACCTGCTTCTGCGTCTCCATGGGAGCCGGCCCCGCCGCGGACGAAGGATTCGACCTGGCGCTCACCGAAGTGGTGGACGCCGACGGCCACCGCCTGCTGTGCCGCAGCGGCAGCGAGGAGGGCGCCGCAGTGCTCGCCGAGCTTCCCCGCCGCGACGCGGACGACGCCACACGGGTTGCCGCGGCCAAGGCCGTCGGCGACGCTGCCGAACACATGGGCCGGTCCATGCCACCGGTGGATCTACGCACCCTGATGCGCGACAACCTGGAGGCGGACCGCTGGGACGACGTGACGTCCCGCTGTCTAAGCTGCGGCAACTGCACCATGGTCTGCCCCACCTGCTTCTGCACCACCAGCGAGGACGTCACGGACCTGACCGGCGACCACGCCGAACGCTGGCGACGCTGGGACTCCTGCTACGACCTGGACTTCACCGCGCTGCACGGCGAACCCGTGCGCGCGTCGCCCCGCAGCCGATACCGCCAGTGGCTGACCCACAAGCTCGGTACCTGGCACGACCAGTTCGGCAGTTCCGGATGCGTAGGCTGCGGACGGTGCATCGTCTGGTGCCCCACCGGCATCGATCTGACCGAGGAAGCGCACGCCCTGCACGAGGAAGCCGCGCGGAAGGGGCACCTTCGATGAGCCTGCCCACCGCGTCGAACCCCGAGAAGGGTGTCCTCGGCGCACTGCCGGTCGAAGACAGGGAACGGCTGATGACACTCGCCCAGCCCGTGCAGTTCCCCGCTTTCGCGCGCATCTTCGAAGAGGACGAGCAGGCCGACCGTTTCTGGATCATCCGTACGGGCAGCGTCGCCCTTGACGTCCAGGCCCCCGGCCGTGGCCGGGACGTCGTCGAAACCGTGGGGGAGGGGGGCCTGCTCGGCTGGTCGTGGCTGTGCCCTCCCCGGCAGTGGCACCTGGGGGCAGAGGCACGTGAACCGGTGACGGCGTGGGAATTCGACGCGACCGCGGTCCGGGCGATGTGCGTCGAGCACCCCGCGCTGGGAATGTCACTGGTGACCCTGGTCGCGGAGACGATCGGGCACCGGCTGCGCGCGACCCGCACCCGGCTGCTCGACCTGTACGGTCCGCGCGGAGGCGGATCGACGGCGTGATGTCCCTTCCCCTCCCCTTCCGCGCGGCCGGGCGCCGCCCCGACACGGCCGACACGGTCACGATCGACCTGGAGGCGGCGGCCGGTGGGGTGCTGCCGCCCTTCGCACCGGGACAGTTCGCGATGGTGTACGCCTTCGGCGTCGGCGAGATCCCGGTATCGGTGTCCCGGACGGCGAACGGGCGCATCAGTATCACCGTCCGGGCCGTCGGCGCGGTGTCGAGGGCTCTGTGCGGCCTTCCCGTGGGAGCACCGGTCGGCGTGCGCGGCCCGTTCGGCGTCGGATGGGACGTGGACGCCGCCGAGGGGCACGACCTGCTGATCGTGGCCGGCGGGATCGGCCTGGCCCCGCTGCGTCCCCTGGTACACGCCGTTCTCGCCCGGCCCTGGGCATACCGGCGGCTGAACGTCCTGGCCGGTGCGCGGAGCCCCCAGGACGCGCTCTACCAGGATGAATTCCCTTCGTGGCAGTGCCACTTCGCCGCTGTCGCCGTGGACCGGCCCACTGGGAAATGGCGCGGCAGGGTGGGAGTCGTGACCGCACTCCTGGACGAAGCCCGCTTCACGCCGGAGGAGACCACCGCCTTCGTCTGCGGGCCCGAGGTCATGATCCGTGCCACCGCCCGCAGACTGATCCACCTCGGGGTGCGGCCGGACCGCATCCAGGTGTCCCTGGAGCGCAACATGAGGTGCGCCACGGGTCACTGCGGCCACTGCCAGTTGGGGCCGCTGTTGCTGTGCCGCGACGGCCCTGTCGTTCCCTACGACCTCGCCCGGCCACTGCTCACCGTACGGGAACTGTGACATGACCTCCTCCTCCACCCGCCCCGTACGTACCCGTCCCCGCCTGGGGGTCTTCAAGTTCGCCTCGTGCGACGGCTGTCAGCTCACACTCCTGAACTGCGAAGACGAACTGCTCGTGCTCGCCGAGGAACTGGAGATCGCCCACTTCGTCGAGGCGTCCGGCGAGATCACGCCCGGACCGTACGACCTGGCGCTCGTCGAGGGATCGATCAGCACTCCGGAGGACGCCGCGCGGATCCGCCGGGTCCGTGCGGACTCCCGCCACCTGGTGACCATCGGGGCCTGCGCCACGGCCGGCGGGGTGCAAGCGCTGCGGAACTACGCCGACGTGGAGGAATACCTCGAGACGGTCTACGCACGGCCCGACTACATCGCGACCCTCGCCACCTCCACCCCGATTTCGTCCCACGTCAGGGTCGACTTCGAACTGCGAGGCTGCCCCATCGACCGGGGTCAGCTCCTGGAGGTCGTGACCGCCTTCCTGGCCGACCGCCGACCCGGGATCCCGAACCACAGCGTCTGCTTCTCCTGCAAGCGCCGCGGGACGGTGTGCGTCACCGTGGCGCGGGGGACGCCGTGCCTGGGTCCGGTGACCCACGCGGGTTGCGGCGCCATCTGCCCGGCGTACGGCCGGGGCTGCTACGGCTGCTTCGGACCGGCGGGAACGGTGAACCTCCCCGCGCTCGTCCCGCTCCTGCGCCGTGACGGCATGAGCGACGGGGACGTCGGGCGCTTCCTGCACACGTTCAACGTGACCGCGTTCACCGCCGTTGAAGAGGGAGCGTCGTGACCGGGCCCCGTGACGAGTCACTCGTGGTGCGCCTTCCGGCGCTGGCGCGCATCGAGGGTCAGGCGGCCCTTCGGCTGCGCATCCGGCAGGGCATGGTCGCCGAAGCCCGGCTGAGCATCTACGAGCCGCCACGATTCTTCGAGGCATTCCTACGCGGCCGTGCACACACCGAGCCACCCGACCTGACCTCGCGGATCTGCGGCATCTGCCCGGTCGCCTACCAACTCACAGCGTGCCGGGCCGTGGAGGACGCCTGCGGAGTGGCCGTGGAAGGCCAACTCGCCGCCCTGCGGCGCCTGCTCTACTGCGGGGAGTGGATCGAGAGCCAGACGCTCCACATCCATCTCCTGCACGCCCCGGACTTCCTCGGCCACGAGGACGTCATCGGCCTGGCCCGCGACCACCGGCCCCACGTGGAGCGGGGACTGCGGCTGAAACAGGCGGGCAACGCCGTGATGGAGTTGCTCGGCGGGCGGTCGGTCCATCCCGTCAACGTGCGTCTGGGAGGGTTTCACCGCATTCCGACCCGCTCCGAACTGCGGCCCCTGGCCGAGAGACTCCGCGCGGCTTTGGACGACGCGTGGGACACGGTCCGCTGGGTCGCCGGCTTCGACTTTCCCGAGGCACGATGCGAGGCCGACCTGCTCGCCCTCGCCGAGCCCGGCACGTACGCCATCGAATCCGGTGTCCCCACCGTGCTGCCCGCCGACGTGACGCTCCCGCCACGGACCATTTCCGTTGAGGAGTTCTCCGCACACGTCATCGAGGAGCAGGTCCCTAACTCCACCGCGCTGCACTCGCGGCTGGACGGCCGGGTCCAACTGACGGGGTCCTTGGCGCGCTACGCCATCAGCGGGCACCTGCTTTCCCCCGTGGCCCGGCAGGCGGCTCGGGAGGCCGGGCTGGAACCACCGCCGCCCTCCGGCGCACCGCCTTCGCACCGTGAACGCTTCCGCCCGAACCCCTACCGCAGCATCATTGTGAGGGCGGTGGAGGTGCTGTACGCGGTCGACGAGGCACTGCGCATCATCGACGCATACGAACCCCCGCCGCTTCCCCACATGGAGGTGCCGTCCCGGGCCGGCGCGGGACACGGAGCCACCGAGGCCCCGCGGGGGCTGCTCCATCACGCGTACGTACTGGACGGTGAAGGCCGGGTCGCCCGGGCACAGATCGTCCCGCCGACAGCCCAGAACCAGGGAGCGATCGAGGACGACCTGCGCCGCCTCGTCCAGCGGGAACTCGACCGTGGCGGCCTCTCCGACATCGAGCTGGCCCGTGTGTGCGAGCGGATCATCCGCAATCACGACCCGTGCATCTCCTGTGCCGCGCACTTCTTGAACCTGGACGTGGACGTCGAGCCGGCTGTCGACTGACCTGGCGCGACAGGTGTCGGAGCGGCGCGGCGGACCAGGGCGCGGGCGACCGTGGGTTCGCCTGCGCACGGTCACACCCGCCGCGCGGTCACCGCGCACCACGCCGCCCACCCGACGGGCTGCACCGCCCAGAAGCTGACGGCCCGGTACAGCAAGGTCACGGCTATCGCCGATCCGGGCGCGAGCCCGCACGCGACCAGCAGCGCCGACAGACCTGCCTCGACCACGCCCAGACTGCCGGGCGTCAGGCGCAGACTGCCGGACAGCTGTGTGAGTCCGTAGGCGAGGAGCAGGCCGTGCCAAGGCACGCCGATGCCGAGCGCCCACATGCAGGCGACCAGGCAGGCGGCGTCGAACAGCCAGTTCAGCAGTGCCCAGCAAGCGGGCCGGAGCCAGGTACGGACTCCTGGATGCAGCGCGCGGGCCTGGACCGCGACCCGGTCCAGTGCCTGCTGGCCACGGCGAACGCGTGCCGATCGGCGGCCCGCGGACACCCACGCAGAATGTGCCGCGTCGCGCATGCGGGGCGAGCGGGACAGCGCCACGACCGTCAGCACGGCGGCGCAGCCCAGGAGAAGGACGCCCGCGACGGGGCGGACGAAGGCCGAGGTGCCCGTCGCGCCGACACTGAAGATCCCGGCGACGACGACAGCGGTCAGGCCGAGGGCCGACAGCGCGCCGGCGGCCGCCAGCGTCGCGATGGCGAGCGTCGGTTCGACACCTCGTCGACGGAACTGGCCGTACACCCAGGCACTGGCGAACGCTGCGCCACCGGGGAGGACACCAGCCACGGCATTTCCGGCGAGAACGACAGCCGTCATCGTCCGCAAGCTCCACCGCCCCCCCGCTACTGCGAGCAGCCGTCGGGGCACTGCGGCGAAGCACACCAATGACAGGGCCTCACAGGCCACGGCCACCGCCAGTCCCGACCCGCGCACCTTGCCGATCAGGGCGTACGCCTCCGCGAGCTCACTACGGTGGAGGAAGCCGGCGAACACGACCGCCGCCACGACCGCGGCCGCCCCCAGCCATCGGGCTCGGCCAGGTTGCCGTCCCGGCCGTCGTCCCCCGGGCCCGGAGGGACCGGGCAGGGCAGTTGCCGTCGTGCCCCGGATCGGGCGATCCGGGACGCCCCGATGCGGGGCCGGCGGTGCGCAAGGCGGATCGGACCGGGAACCGCTGTGCTCCTCCCTCCCCCGAGCGACCGCGGGGACGCCGGCGGTCGTGGCGGCGTACGGTCGCTGCCCGTGCCGTCTCCGGAACCTCTGCCACCCGGTCGGTCCAGTCGGCGGGGGCGGCTCCGGCGGACGCCGGACCGCCCGGCATGAGGGCCGCCTGCCCGGTCCGCCATCAGACAGGTCCGCAGAGGCCGCTGCTGGGAATCCGGCTGTCATGGTGGGTGTCCCTCCTCGACCGAGGGCCGCGTCCGCGGAAGCGCGGTTGGGTGCGCATCCGTGGCGGACCCCGCATGCTGCGGGTGCCGCCCCCTGCCGTCGCCACGACCGGTCCTCCGGGTTGCGGTGGACGCGGCGCGCTTCCCCCAACTGCACGACACTGCCTTTGGTCCCGGCGGCCACTCCGCTCCGCCGGCAGGCCGACAGCGCCCGGCGTATGCCGTCCGGCCGCTCGACAGGGAACACGGGCCCGTCACCTTCCCAGCGCAGCAGGGGAGGGACGGAAACGTCAGTGCCGGGCAGTACCGTCCCCAGGGCCGAACGGCCCCATGGCCGAGCAAGGCGTACGACGGGCGGCGTGCCGATTGCGTCGTCACTCGTGAGCATCGCCCCGCGATGCGGACGGTGTCGCGCCCGGACCTGGGACAACCGCCGACGCAACCGAACCGTGCCAGCCTCCGGTGAGGCTTCCGCGGCATTGCGGCTCGGCAGGTCCGCGCACACGCTGGGACGTGCGGGCCCGGCGGCGCCGAACCCGTCGGTGATCCGTCGACGCGCCGCGTCAGGCGCGGGACAAGGGTCCCTTTCAGAATGCGTGCGAACGCTGGTCCCGTGGGCGACGGTGACGCGGCGAGGGTCGCACGGGAACCAGTGCGCCTGGGAGGCAACGATGACGGTTTCACCAGGTCACAGGCCCATCGTGGTCGGTGTCGCTCCGGAACCCGCGCGGCGGTCCGCGCTGGCCTGGGCAGCCGACGAGGCCGCGCGGCGACGGCTTCCGCTGGTCCTGCTGCACGCCCAGGGGGTTCCGACTGCCGGATACCGGACGAACGAGGTCCTTCCCTCCTGGGAGCAGTGGAACGCCGCCTTGCACACGGCGGGGGAGCAGTTGCTGGCCGAGGCTGTGGCGTTCGCCGAGTCCCGGCAACCGGACGTGAAGGTCTCCGCACTGCTTGCCGAGGGCGATCCCGTGTGGGTGGTGCGCGAGCAGGCCCAGGACGCAGCCCTGGTGGTACTCGGCTCCCGGCATCCGGCCACCGCCCAGGATCTGTTCCATTCCGCGTCGGTCACCCTCCCGGTGGTCGCCCAGGCCCGCTGCCCCGTGGCTGTCGTCCCGGAGTCGGCAGCCACGGGGCAGACGCAGAAGCACTGGGTCGTCGGTGTGGACGGCAGCACGCATTCGGCGGCGGCCGTGGACTTCGCCTTCGACGAGGCATCCCTGCACGGTGTGGGCCTGCATGCCGTATACGCCTGGCACTCGGCGCTGCTCGGCAGCCCGAACAGATCGGCGGTGGAGGAGGAGGCACGGCAGGCCCTGGCCCGAGCGCTGACAGGGCCCGCCGCCGGCCATCCGGACGTGGACCTCCGCCAGGAGGTCGTACGGGGGCACCCCGTCCAGGCGCTCACCGACGCCTCGGCCGACTGCAGGGGAGTTGTCGTCGGCTCGCGCGGCCTCGGCGGCTTCACCGGCATGCTGATGGGATCGGTCAGCCAGGGCGTTCTCCACCACGCGCGCTCGCCGGTCGTCGTCGTACCGCACCCGGACGGCAGGAGCGACGATGAGACCCCACGTCACGGACGGTCGGGCGGTCGCGCCGACGGGACCCTCGCCGAGGAGGCAGTGTGAACACGCAGCAGGACAGCAGGCCACGGATTGTGGTCGGTGTCGACGGTTCACCGTCCTCGAAGGAGGCGCTCGCCTGGGCGGTACGACAGGCGTCGCTGGTGGACGGGGTGATCGACGCGGTGATCGCGTGGGAGTACCCGCAGTTCTACGGCTCGTTCGGCTGGATGCCCCCCATGGGTCAGGACCTGAATCTCGATGGCGCGGCGGCACAGGTCCTCGACGACACCATCGCCACCGTGACCGGGGCGGAGCCGGCAGTGACCATCCACAGCCGCGTGGAGTACGGCACGCCCGCCGGTGTACTGCTCGCGGCGGCCGAAGGGGCCTCGTTGCTGGTGCTCGGGAACCGCGGACACGGTGGGTTCGCCGAGGCGCTGCTCGGATCGGTGGGACAGCACTGCACCCAGCACTCACCGTGCCCGATCGTCATCGTCAGGGGCCAGGAGCAGCAGCAGCAGCCGGCCGTGCCCGGACCCGAGGCGGAGAGCCGGCGCCGGGACGCACGGAACCAATGATCGACGGCAGGCGCCGGATACCGCTGGCGAGCCGGTAGATGCCCGGGCCCGTGGGTGGCACGAGCGCGGTACGCCGTGGACACGTCGGTGGAAGGTGCCCGAGAGCCCTACTCGCACAGGCCGGCCGCGTGGTCCGGCACGAACGTCTGCAAGTCGCGCGGTGGACGCTGATAGCCCGTCGAAGGCGGCCTCCGTGGCAGTTCGATGGCAGACAGCGGAACCTCCTCGTAGGGGATGCTCGACAGGAGATGCGCGATCATGTTGATGCGCGCCGCGCGTTTGTCGTCGCTCTCGACGACGAACCAGGGGGCCTCGGGGATGTCGGTGTGCACGAACATCTCGTCCTTGGCACGTGAGTACGCCTCCCAGCGCGTGATGGACTCCAGGTCCATGCCCGACAGCTTCCAGCGGCGGGTCGGGTCGTCCAGCCTGGCCCTGAAGCGCTGTTCCTGGACGTCGTCGCTGACGGAGAACCAGTACTTGCGCAGGAGGATGCCGTCCTCGATCAGCAGCCGCTCGAAAATCGGGCACTGGTGGAGGAAGCGCGCGTGCTCTTGGGGGGTACAGAAACCCATGACGTGCTCGACGCCGGCACGGTTGTACCAGCTGCGGTCGAACAGCACGATCTCCCCGGCCGCCGGCAGGTGGTCGACGTACCGCTGGAAGTACCACTGTGTGCTTTCACGTTCGGTCGGCGCGGGGAGAGCGGCGATGCGTGCCATGCGTGGATTGAGGCGTGCCGTGACGCGCTTGATCGTGCTCCCCTTGCCTGCCGCGTCGCGGCCTTCGAAGACGACGACGAGCCGGTGGCCCTCGGACCGAACCCACTCCTGCAACTTGACCAATTCGATCTGCAGGCGGAGGAGTTCCCGCTCGTAGGCGCCCAGGGACAGGCGGCGCTGCCGCTTCTTGTCACCCATCTCCCGGTGTCCTCGCTTTCCTGGAACGCTCACTCCGCGCGGCGGACGCCACGCCGCCGCGGCCGTCCGTGGCCTGATCGGCGGAGCGGTTGCGGCCGAGAACCCTCAGTCCCACTCGACGTCCACGACGCCTTCCACGGCGCGCGCCAAGCGGGCCGCGACGGGCACAAGGGCCGTGTCGTGCGGCGTACCGCAGAAGCGGACGACGCCTTCCTTCACGTCCGCGCGCACCGGCGACGGTTGTCCGGGGAACAGATACGCCACCACCTCACGGCGCACCTCCTCCGCGATGTCCTCGTCGGGCCGCAGGAAGACCTTCAGGAGGTCGCCCCGGCTGACCACGCCGCACAAAATGCCCTCGCTGTCCGTCACTGGCAGGCGTTTGACCCGGCGCTGCGCCATGGCGCGTGCGGCCTGGGCGAGGGTGGTGTCGGTGTGCACGCATACGGCAGGGGCGCTCATCAACTCCTCGGCGGTCACGGCGCCCGCCTTGGCGAGTTCGGCAAGGTGGCGCATCTGCTCGGCACGGGTCGGGTCGCTGTCGCGGTACTCCTCCTTGGAAAGCAGGTCGGCTTCCGAGACCACGCCGATCACGCGGCCGTCGCCTTCCAGTACCGGGACGGCGCTCACCTTCCTCTTCGCCATTGTCTCGACGATTTCCTTGAACGATGCGCCGCGGGCGACGGCCACCACGGTTCGTGTCATGACGTCGCTCACGATGTGCGGGCTCCCGTGCACGGGATCCTCCTTCTGTCACGGGGACGCGCCCCGGCGGTGTCATCCGCGTTGGCCGCTCCCGTAAGGGGCGTAGAGGTCGAGGAGACGTGTGCGGGCGCCTTGCAGCCGATGCGCGACGATCTCCGCGACGCGCCGTGAGACATCACGGCCGAATTCGGCGTCGGCCTCGCACAGTGCCCGCACGATCGTCGCGTCGAATTCCAGCGCCCGGACGGGACTCTGGGTCTGTGCTCCCAAATGCCAGGTATAGGGCGGGAAGAGCCAGGACCAGCCGAGCAGATCGCCCGGTCCCAGGGTTTCGACGACCGCGGCGCGCCTGCCGGGCACGTGCAGATCGAGGGAGACGGCACCGGTCCTGACGACCCAGAAGCGGTCCGCTCGCTGCCCCTCTTCGAAGATGCGGGTCCGCTCGGGGAGATTGACCTCGCGGGACAGTTCGGTCAGGCGCCCGCGGGTAGTCGGGGGCAACGCGTCGAGGAGGCCGGTCGTGCGCCTGGTGGTCATGACTGCCTCCGAGTGTTTCGTGGTTCCACGGCCGACACCGGCGTATCCCTGTTCCGGTCCCGCAGGTTCCTGGCGCGGTCCGCTTCGGCCCCTCCCGGCTCGCCGGGTGTCGGGCCCGTGTGTCACGGGACTTCGATGCGACGCCCGGTGAGGTCGTTCACGTCGATGCGTATCCACAGGTCGCGGTCGTCCCTGCCGGGCCAGGGGCCGGTGTAGGCCAGCCGTTCCATTTCCGCCGCCTGCTTGCCCGCCACGGCCCGGGCGTGGCCGCGAGCCAGGACGCTCCAGCCCTGGCTCAGGGCCTCGTCGATGCTGTCCACCTCGAAGGTGACATCGGTGCCCGCTACGGCGGCGGGTGCGGACCCGGTCGCCGTCCGGAACGCGATGGCCTGTCCCACGATGCTGTAGTTGACCGGCAGCACCGCCACACCGTCGTCGGCGAGCGTGACAACACGACCCACGCCGTGAGTGCCCAGCAGCTCCCGGCACTCGTCGGGTTCGAGTTCCAGGAAGCGCGGGTGCGCGGAAGCCTGTCCCCGTCCGGGGGGAAGATCTGCCTCGCCTCCGTTGAGTGCGACGACCGTGGTGCTCAATGCTGCCGCAAGGCCGCGCAGCGTTCCCATGGCGGGAGCCGCCGTGGCCTCCTCTTCGAGGAAACGCAGGTAGCCGGTGGAGAGGCCGGCCCTGAGGGCGACCTCGTCGCGTGACAGCCCCAGCTCCTCACGGCGCCGGGCGACCCGCCGGCCGATGTCGCCGCGGGCATGGGACGTGGTGTTGCCGGTCATGATCATGCCTCTCTGTTGCTCAGCGGTCGCCAGTCGCCAGGGATGAACGGCGGCGCAGCGGGATGAGACCCGCGGGTCAGGCGGGCTGGCGGTGAGTCGGCGCGGGACGGCTGGAGTCGTCCTCGTGGTAGTGCAGGTGCTCACGGACGTCGACGACCCCGTCGACGCCGCTGCACAGCGCGACCAGGGCGGGGATCAGGCTCCGCCGCTCGATCGTCCCCTCCAGGGTCACGCGGCCGTCGACCACGTGCACCGTGACCGCCAGGGGCGACAGCCGCAAGGCACGGCCCAGCACCTCGGAGTTGATCTCGTCGCGGATCGCACGGTCCTGCCGGAGGAACACCCTGAGCAGGTCCGACCTGCTCAGCACCCCGACCAGGCAGCCGACCTCGTCGACCACGGCCAGGCGCTTTACCCGGTATTGCTCCATCGTCCGGGCGGCTTCCACGACGGTCCACTCGGGCCGGGCTATGACGGCCGGGCTCGTCATGAGTTCGCCGGCGGTAATGGCTTCGGCCTTCGCGCGGTCCGCGGGCGAAGCGTACGGCGGCGGCATGAGATCGGCCGGATCGCGGTGCCCGGCCGCCTTGCGCATCAGGTCCGCCTCGGAGACGACTCCCACGGGACGATCGTCGTGGTCCACGATCGGGAGCGCCGTGACGTCATGTTCCGCGAGGAGTTTCGCGATCTCCTTGAAGGCCGTGTCCGGGCGCGCGCTCACCGCAGGCGTCGTCATCAGGTCACTGACGTTTCGGTGCCACATCACTGCTCTCCTCTCCGTCCTCCGTCCCTCGCCATCACTCTCCCTCGTCCCGATGGGGCGGCGCATGGGCCGGTAGGACCTGTACTCCGGCCGACCGGACCCCGGGCAGGGTCGGGCAGCCTCTGTCTTTCGGGAGCTGCCGATCCCGAAACTGATAAAAGGGTGAAAGCAGGAGAAAGGTGGTGGCGATCATGCCGCTTCCCCTGGTCGTGGGCACGGACGGCTCCGATGCCGCGCTCATCGCCGTGGACTGGGCCGCCGATGAAGCGGCCCTGCACGGTTCAGAACTGCGCATCGTGTACGCCTCCCTCTGGGAGCGCTATGAGGGAGCCGCGCGGTCCCTCGGGACAGGCCGTCCGGCCGAGCGAGGCATGACCGAGCACATCCTGGCCACGGCCGAGCACCGCGCGCTGCTGCGCCGGCCGGGGATCGAGGTCTCGGGCGAGGTCCTGGCCGAGGAGGCGGAGGAAGCACTGCTGCGCCTGAGCCACCAGGCCGCCGCCATCGTGGTCGGCAGCCGCGGCCGCGGCGAGTTCGCCTCTCAACTGCTGGGTTCGGTAGGTCTGACGGTGGCGGCGAAGGCTACCTGCCCGGTCGTCGTGATCCGCGGCGACGGTGCCGATCCGGGGGACAGGCCGTGGATCGCCCTGGGCATCGATCCGGCCGATGGGTCAGGGGACGCCGCTTGTGTGTTCGCCTTCGCAGAAGCACGACTGCGCGGTTGGGGCGTTTTGGCCGTCCATGCCTGGAGGACGCCGCACGGTGTGGGCCCCGACTGGGAGGGGTGGCAGGATTCGGCCGCCCACAAGGATCACGCCGTGGCCCTGGAACGGCTGGACCAGGCTCTGAGGCGGCCGACGGCTGATTTCTCCGACGTACCCGTCAAGCGTCTGATGCCCGAGGGACGCGCACACAAGTCGCTGCTGGATGCCGCCGGAGGCGCCGGCCTGCTGGTCGTGGGCGCGCGGCGCCGGCGCGGTCCCGCCGGACTGCAGTTGGGGCCGGTGAACCATGCCGTGCTGCATCACGCGCCGTGCCCCGTGGCCGTCGTTCCCGACCAAGCCTGAGCTCTGCGGCCCGACGCTTTCCGCCGCGCCGTGAGAGGCGCGCCCATACGCAGCGGCCGTTTCAGGCGTGCGGGACCACCGCCACGGGGACGGCGCAGTGGTGCAGCATCGCGTGCGCTACAGGACCGACGTGCATGCCCGCAGCGGACCGGCGGATACGACGGCCCACCACGACGAGGCAGGCGTCTGCCGCGGCGTCCAGCAGGAGCGGTACGGCACCTCCGAGGAGGGAGTGCTCGGACACCGCCACCGACGGGTACTTCTCCCGCCATCCGAGCAGTGCCTGCGCCAGAGCGCCCGCCTCCGTGACGGCGATCTCCTTCTGCAGCTCCGCGTAGGCGGCTCCGGCGTCATAGCCGTACGCAGGCGGCAGGTTCCAGCCGTGCACGACACGCAGGGGGACCCGGCGCAGTGAAGCGGCCTCGAAAGCGAAGGAGATCAGCTCTTCGCTCGGACGGGTCAGGTCCAGTCCCAGCACCACGTCGCGTGACGTCGCCGCATCGGAGCGGCCACTCGTGGGGCCTCCCTCGGTGTCGCCGGCCCGCACCAGGACGACCGGGCGGGCGGCGCGGGCGACGGTGGCGGAGGCCACCGAGCCGACGAGGAAGCCGGTCACCGGGCCGAGGCCACGCGAGCCGAGCACCAGCAGTTCCGACTCCTGCGCGGTGGCGGCCAGTACCGCGGCGGGCTCCCCGCCCAGGTGCCGGGTGGAGACCTCCAGGCCCGGATGGCAGCGCCCGAGATCGGTGGCGGCGTCCCGCAGAGCGCGCTCCGCCCAGTGGGCTTGCGTCCCGGCGTCCGGCGGAGCGGTCCCACCGGCCAGGGGCGCGTAGGTGTACGCCCGCGGTTGCCAGTCGTGGACGTGGACGAGGACCAGGGGAAGGCCTCGGAGCCGGGCCTCGCGGGCGGCCCAGTCCGCGGCGGCCAGGCCGGCGGGCGATCCGTCGACTCCCGCGGTGACGGCAAGGGACATGAAGTGCCTCCTGATGAACCGGCGCACAGGCGAACCGGGTTCGAGGGGTAGGTCCGACGGGTTCAGGTTCCCGGCACCGTCGGGGGCCGGGCAGGGGCCGCTGGTCCCGTCTCCGGGGGCCGGGCGGCCCATGGAGCGGGCTTTCCGGACCCGGCGTGCACGCCGAGCCGCCGGCTGCCGCTCGCTCTGTTGGGCCGCTCGGCCGGCTCCATGGCCCCACTGGCCCATGCCGGAACCCCGCACACGGTTCGACAGTGGAGGTGCAGCACCGCAGAGCCCGCAGAGGGCGGGCATCGGGGTACAGGCAGGAGGCGGAGACGATGCGTCATCGCAACGTCGGCGACCTGATGACCAAGGGCGTCGTGTCAGTACGCAGGGACACGTCGTTCAAGGACATCGCGAAGCAGCTCACGGAGCACGAGATCACCGCCGTACCCGTGGTCGACGACGACGGACGGCCCGTGGGGGTGGTGTCGGAGGCCGACCTGCTGCGCAAGGAGGCGGGACAGGACGACCCGGCCGGCCTGCTGCCGCCCCCGCACCCGCGGCCCCAGGACCGCCTGCGCATCGACGCCACCACCGCGGAGGGCCTGATGAGCAGCCCGGTGGTGGTCGCACGGTCCGAGTGGTCGGTCGTGGAGGCGGCACGTGTCATGGAACGCCACAACGTCAAGCGGCTGCCGGTGGTGGACGAGGCAGGTCGGCTCGTGGGGGTGGTGAGCCGCACGGACCTGCTGCAACTGTTCCTGCGCAGGGACCACGCGATCCTCGAGGAGATCACCGGTGACGTGCTGGTGAGGACTCTCGGCCTGGCCCCGGGAGCCGTCGCCGTGACGGTGACCGACGGAAAGGTGTCACTGGACGGCGTGGTGGACCGCAGGAGCCTGATCCCCGTCGTGACGCAGCTGTGCCGTGGAGTGGACGGCGTCGTGGACGTCCATGCGCGTCTCGGTTTCAAGGCCGACGACACCTCCAGGCGCGCGGCCGCTCCACGCTGAACCGAGACGGCGAGGGGGCCGCCGCCCCGCCTGAGGCCGCGCCGCGGCCGGGAGGAGATGACGATGAGGCTCCGCAAGACCGGGCACGTCATGACCCCGGATGTCGTCAGCGTGCGGGCGGAAACCCCGGTCAGGGACATTGCCGCACTGCTCGGCAGGTACCGGGTGAGCGGCATGCCCGTGGTGGACGACGACGACAAGGTGCTGGGGGTCGTTTCCGAGACGGACCTGGCGGCGCGGCAGGCCGAGCCTCAGGGCTCCGCCCGTCAGCAGTCCGCACGGTCCGGAGCGGGCGGTCTTCACGAGCGCACCGCAGGGCAGTTGATGTCCGCACCGGCCGTCACCGTCCGTGCGACCGATGCCGTCGCCGTCGCGGCCCGCGCCCTGGCCGAACACAAGGTCAACCGTTTGCCCGTGGTCGATGAGGAGGACCGCCTCGTCGGCATCGTGACCCGCGGAGACCTGCTCCAGATGTTTCTGCGCCCCGACGCCGACATCCGTGCAGAAGTGGTCGACGAGGTGGCGATCCGGGCTCTGTGGCTCGGTCCGCACGCCCTCGCGGTGAGCGTCCAGGGCGGGGTCGTCATCCTTGAGGGCCGGCTGGAGCGCCGCAGTGAGATCCCCCTTGCCGAAGGTCTGACCCGCCGTATAGACGGTGTCGTCGCCGTGGTGAACCGGCTGACGTACCGGCTGGACGACACACAACGACGGTCCGTCGAGCCCCATGTCCACGAAATCGCCGATGGCTCGCTTCGCAGCTGAGTGTCGGGAGAGCGCCCTCGACGTGGACACGACGGCGCCTCCGCTGCCCTGCCTCCCGCCGGAACGGGTGTGGGCGGCCGTTGACAGTTCGCCTCGCGGACTGGGGCTTGCCGAGGCGACGGCCCGCCTGCGGCGGTACGGTCCGAACGAAATGCCCGCAACGGGCGGTCGAGGCCTGTGGCGCCGACTGCCGGCCCAGTTCACGGACCTGTTCGCGATCGTGCTGCTCATCGCCTCGGTCATCACGTTCCTGGCATACGGACTGCAGAGCCCCCACGATCGGGGGACGCTTCAACTCGCCCTGGCCATCGTAGGAGTGGTGCTGCTCAACGCGGTGATCGGCTTCACCCAGGAGTACTCGGCGGAGCGCACGGCGGAGTCCCTCCAGGCGATGGTCCCGCACACCTGCACCGCGCTGCGGGACGGCGAGCGCGAGGTGGTGCCCGTACGGGAACTGGTGCCCGGTGACGTACTGGTCCTGGACGCGGGCGACGCGGTACCCGCCGACTGCCGACTGGTCGAAGCCCGGGCCGTCGCCCTCAACAACGCGGCGCTGACCGGGGAGAGCGATCCGATACCGCGTACCGCGGATGAAGTGGCCCCCGGCCCCCTGCTGCAGGCGCGGAACTGTCTGTTCATGGGGACGGACGTCGTGTCGGGCGCGGGGAAGGCAGTGGTCTTCGCGACGGGCGCGGCGACCGAGTTCGGCCGCATTTTCCGCATGACCGCTCGGGCACCGCGTCAGCGAACCCCCCTGCAACTGCAGGTCGCCGCCATGGCGCGGAGAGTGGCGCTGGCAGCTGTGGTCATCGGCGCTCTGCTGTTCGCGATTCGTGTCCCCTCGGGGCAGTCTGTGGTGGCGTCCTTCGTGTTCGCGCTCGGGGTCATGGTCGCCCTTGTTCCCGAGGGGCTCCCCGCGACGCTGTCGGTGTCGCTGGCCATCGGCGTGCGGCGGATGGCCAGACGGCATGCGCTGGTCAAGAAACTCCTGGCGGTGGAGGCGCTCGGATCGACAACGGTGATCTGCACCGACAAGACCGGCACCCTCACACAGGCCGAGATGACCGTGGTCCGGTTGTGGGCCCGCGGGGCGTGGCACGAGGCTTCCGGTGTCGGTTACGCGCCGACCGGCGCCGTGGCGGAGCCGACGGCGGTGCGCGAAATGCTGCGGACGGCCGCCCTGTGCTGCGATGCCCGGGTGGTCCCTCCGCGGGGACGGGACGGATGGCGGGTCCTGGGCGACACCACGGAGGGAGCGCTCCTGGTGGCCGCCACGAAAGCGGGAGTGGACACCGCGGCTGAGGTGCTGCGCACGCCGCGTGTGACCGAGTTCCCGTTCGACTCGGACCGCAAGCTGATGAGCACGGTCCATGCCCTGCCGGACGGTGGCCGGGAGATCTGTGTGAAGGGCGCGCCGCAGGAGCTCCTGGCACGCTGCACCCACATCGATGGAGGCGGCGCACCGGAACCCCTGACCGAAGCGGCACGAACCGCCGTCCTCCAGGCGAACGCCGCCATGGCCTCCCGGGGACTGAGGGTGCTCGCGGCCGCCCGTCGCACACAAGCCGGGCGGGACATCGGTTCTCAGGAGGCAGCCGAATCGGATCTGGTGTTCCTCGGACTGGCCGGAATGCAGGACCCGCCGAGGCCGGAGGTCACCGAGGCGGTCAGCGCATGCCGGCGTGCGGGGATACGGATCGTCATGGTCACCGGTGATCACCCGCTCACGGCCGAGGCGGTCGCACGACGCGTCGGTATCGTCCGCGCCGCGGAACCCTTGGTGATGACGGGCGTCGATCTGGACGGCATGGACGACACGGCATTGCGCGAAGCAATAGGCCGCCCGGCGGAGTTGCTGCTGTGCAGGGTCAGCCCCGAGCACAAGATGCGCGTCGTCACTGCGCTGCAGGACGCCGGCCAGGTGGTGGCCGTGACCGGGGACGGAGCCAACGACGCTCCGGCGCTGAAGCACGCCGACATCGGCGTGGCCATGGGGGCCGGCGGCACCGACGTGGCACGGGAGGCCGCGGAGATGGTGCTGGTCGACGACTCGTTCGCCTCGATCGCCGCTGCCGTTCGGCTTGGCAGGTCCGTCTACCGCAACATCCGCAAGTTCCTGATCTACCTGTTCAGCCACAACATCGCCGAATTGCTGCCCATCCTGGTGGCGACGTTCGTGGGCTTTCCCCTCGTCCCGATCACCGCGGTGCAGATCCTGGCGATCGACCTCGGCTCCGACGTTCTCCCCGCTCTCGCGCTCGGTGCCGAACCTCCCGAGCCGGATGTGATGGATCGCCCCCCGCGTTCGCGACGCGAACCGCTCTTCTCCGCGGCCGTGTTGCGGCGGTTCCTCTTCCTCGGGAGCATCCAGGCCCTCGGCGTGTGCGCGGTGTTCTTCTGGCACATCCACTCCGCCGGCATTCCGTACCCCGACTTCACCGCCGACAACCCCGTCTACCGGGAGGCGATCACCATGGTCCAGGCCGGCATTGTCGTCAGTCAGTTCTTCAACGCCCAGGCGGTACGCACCGACCGCGAGAGCGTCTTCCGCATCGGCCTGTGGTCCAATCCCGCCCTCATCGGCGCAGGATTCGTGGGCGTGGCACTCATGGCGGCCATCTCCTACGCGCCTGCTCTGCAGGCCGTCTTCCACACGGCACCGCTGGATCTCGCCGACTGGGCCCTGCTCGCCGGCTTCGGGGCGCTCCTGCTGGCCGCCGAAGAACTGCGCAAGTGGTGGCTGCGGCGGTTCCGCCCGCTCCCGGTAGCAGCGAGCCAGGAAGGAGCACGGTGATGAGGGTGATCATCGTGGGGTGCGGGCGCGTGGGCGCCGCGCTCGCCGTCCGGTTGACCGCCGAAAGCCACGACGTGCGCGTCATCGACCGTCGTCCCCAGGCCGAGCAGGGCCTGGGGGAAGGCTTCCGCGGCGCTTTCCTGGAAGGCAACGGCTACAACCGAGCCGCCCTGGAGTCCTCTGGCGCCGCACACACCGACGCCCTGGTGGCCGTCACCTGCGCGGACAACACCAATATCGTCGTCGCCCGCGTCGCGCGGGACACCTACCGCGTACCCCTGGTCCTGGCACGCGTCGATGATCTGCGCCGTGCGGAATTCTCCCGCGAACTAGGTATCCGCACCATCAGCGGCGTCAGCTGGGCGGTCCACCGGCTGCACCAGCTACTGCTGCACCGGCATCTCGCGCCTGAACGGGGATTCGGCAACGGCGAGACGTTGCTGATCCGCTCCGGACTGCCCCGCTACATGTCCGGTCGCCCACTGTCGGCATTCGAGGTCGACGGAGAAATCCGCGTCGCAGAGGTCACTCGCAGCGGACGCTCGTTCGTCCCTTCGCACGACTCCCTGGCCGAGCCCGGGGACCAGGTCACCTTCACCGTCGCCGCCACCGCGCTCGGCCGCCTGCGCGGCTTCCTCGACAAGGAGCTCGGGACGTGAAAGTCATCGTCGCCGGCGCCGGACGACTCGGCGCCCAGGTAGCCCAAGTGCTCGCCGCCGCCCGGTACGAGGTGACCGTCATCGAGCAGGACGAGGCGCGTGCCGCCGAACTGGACCAGAGGCTCGCCGTACGGCTGGTCGTCGGTGACGCCTGCGACCCGGACCTTCTCGAGTACGCCGGCGTGCTCAACACGGACCTGCTCGTCGCCACCACGGGACAGGACGAGGACAACCTCGTGGTCAGCCTCCTGGCCAAGGGACACTTCGGGGTCCCCCGGGTCGTGGCTCGCGTCAACGACGAGGACAACACGTGGTTGTTCGGCAGCGGCTGGGGAGTCGACACGGCGGTGCCTGCCGCCACACCGCTGATCTCATTGATCGAGGAGGCGACGGGAGCCGCCGACACCGTCGCGCTGCTGCGCCTGAGCAAGGCGGGGGTCAACGTCATCGAAACCGCCATCAGCGCGGCATCGCGGGCCGCCGGGCGCCCCTTGGGCGAGGTTCCCATGCCGGAGGGCACGGTGATCGCCACGGTCGTCCGCGACGGTCGGCCGACCGTGCCGGCGGCGGACATGGTGCTGCAACCCGGCGACGAGCTCCTCGTCGTCTCTCACGCGGCCACCGAACGGGAGGTCCGTGAGGCTGTCCAGTAAGGCGCGGGGCGTGGCGGACCGGCGAGCCCGGGCGGCCGTCTCATGGGCGGAGCACTACGCGGAACGCGGTGTGTCCGGGGCGGCTGCTGACGTGGACGGTGCCTTGGTGGGCGGCGACGACGGCCTGGACGATGGCGAGCCCGAGTCCGGTACTGCCGGTACTGCGCGAGCGCGCCTGATCGGCGCGGACGAAACGGGTGAAGACCTCGGGCAGGAGGTCCTCGGGGATGCCCGGTCCGTCGTCACTGACGGTCAGACAGGCACCGCCCTCGTCCGAGGTGAGGGTGACCGTCACCTGGGTGCCGGGCGGGGTGTGGGTGCGGGCGTTCGCGAGCAGGTTGCCGACCGCCTGCTGTAGGCGGTGGGCGTCGCCGGTCACGGTGACGGGCTCCTCGGGGAGGTCCAGGAGCCAGCGGTGGCCGGGGCTCGCGGCGCGGGCGTCGTGGGTGGCGTCCAGGACGAGCAGGGTCAGGTCGACGTCCTCGTGTTCCAGGGGACGTCCCGCGTCGAGCCGGGCCAGGAGCAGGAGGTCGTCGACGAGGAGGGACATGCGGTGGGACTCGGACTGGATGCGTTCCAGGGCGTGGCGGATGTCGGCGGGAACGGGGCCGTTCCGACGCAGAGTGAGTTCCGCGTGGCCGCGGATGTTGGCGACGGGGGTGCGCAGCTCGTGACTGGCGTCGGCGGCGAAGTGCCGCAGGCGCTCCTCACTGGCCTGGCGGCGCACCAGGGCGTCTTCGACGTGTCCGAGCATCTGGTTGAGCGCGACCGAGACCTGTCCGACCTCGGTGCGCGGGTCGGAGTCCGGGAGGGGCTCGGGCATGGCGACGTCGCCGTCGGCCAGAGGCAGTCGCGCGACGTCCGTCGCCTGTTCGGTGACCTTGCGCAGGGGGCGCAGCGAGACCCGCACCCACAGCGCCCCCGCGATGCCCGTGGCGAGGAGCGCAGCGCCGAACACTCCGGCCTCGACGGCTTCGAGCCGGTGCAGCGTCGCCTCCACGGGGTGCAGGGGGAGCCCCGTGAGGAGGATGTCGTTGTCGTCGCCCTGAACCGCTACGACCCGGTAGCCGCCCATGGGGGAGAGGCGGATGCTGTGGCCTGTCCCGTCGACCGGGATGCGGGTGAGGGCGTGAAGGTCACCGGGGAGCAGCCGGAGGGGACGGTCCGTCGTGTCGTCGACCACCGCGGCCTGGGTGACGACGCCGTGGAGCAGCCGGGCACCGAAGGTGGCGTCGGCCTGTCCCCGGGTGTCCGGCCGGTTGTCCGCGTCAGGGGCCCTCTCGTGCTCCAGGCTGGCGGCGAAGCGGCCGCCGGCCGCCGTGAGCTGCTCGTCGAGCCGCCCTACCAGGAATCCGCGGAGGGCGAAAACGGTGGTGATGCCGACGGCCAGGCAGGCGACGGCGAGCAGGACGAGGAGACCGGCGGTGAGCTGACCGCGCAGGGTGCGCGGAGGGAGCCGTCTCATGGCGTTTCCGGCTTGAGGACGTAGCCCACCCCGCGAACGGTGTGGATCATCGGGGGGCGTCCCGTGTCGATTTTCTTGCGCAGGTAGCTGATGTAGAGCTCGACGACGTGAGCCCGGCCGCCGAAGTCGTAGGCCCAGACCCGGTCGAGGATGTGGGCCTTGGCCAGCACACGGCGCGGATTGCGCATGAGGAACCGCAGGAGTTCGAACTCGGTACGGGACAGCTCGACCGCCGTACCCCCGCGGCGGACCTCCCTGGCCTCCTCGTCCATCGTGAGATCGCCGACCACGAGGAGGCCGGCGTCGGCTTCCGCGGTCATGCCGGCCCGGCGCAGCAGGCCGCGCAGCCGGGCGAGGACCTCCTCCAGGCTGTAGGGCTTGGTCACGTAGTCGTCACCGCCGGCCGTGATCCCGGCGACGCGGTCCTCGATCGCGTCGCGGGCGGTCAGGAACAGCACGCACACGCGGTGCGCGTTGCGTCGCAGTTCGCGCAGGACGTGCAGACCGTCGGCGTCGGGGAGCATCCAGTCCAGGATCACCGCATCGGGGCGGAATTCCCGTGCCGTGGCCAGTGCGGACGCCCCGTCGGCGGCCGTGCGGACCTCCCAGCCCTCGACGGTCAGGACACCGGACAGCACGTCGGTGACATCGGGTTCGTCGTCGACGACCAGAATCCGCACCGGGCTGCCGTCGGGACGTCGCAGGGCGGGGGGCGGCGTACTGCGTTCTTCCATGGTCCGTCCAGCATCTCTCGTGAGCTGCCCCCCTGTCGGCGGGGGAAGCCTCTGAGTTTCCTCTGAAACGGCGCTGCGGCCCCCGGTTCAGAGGGTACGCAGAGGTTCGGTGGTGATGCTGGGCGCGCCGACACCCGATCGAGCCCCAGGGAACTCCATGGCCACGACATCCACGAGTGCCACATACGAGGGCCGGCACGTGCAGCACCGGCGGCCGACCCGCAGCATCGTCCCGGTGCTCGCGCCGCTCGCCATCTGGGCGGGTGCCGCCGGGACCCTGATGCTGTGGTGGAGCGACACCACTTCCGTCGTCGGCGCGGTGGGCTGGCTGACCGGTGCCGGCCGCATCACCGGGCTCCTCGCCGGCTACGCATGCGCGGTCCTGCTCGCCCTGATGGCCCGGGTCCCACTCGTGGACCACGGTGTCGGTACCGACCGGCTCGCCCGCTGGCACGCGTGGGGCGGACGCTGCACCGTGTCGCTGGCCCTGGCCCACACCCTGCTGATCATCTGGGGCTACTCCCTGGCCTCGCACAGCTCCCTCGTGGGGCAGACCACGACCCTGGTCCTGGACTATCCCGACCTGCTCAAGGGCACGGCCGGTTTTCTGCTGTTCCTCGCCACAGCGGTCCTCTCTGCCCGTGCGGCCCGCCGGAGGATGAGCTACGAGACCTGGCACTACCTGCATTTCCTCACCTACCTGGCGGTTTTCCTCTCCTTCGGCCACCAGCTCTCCAACGGCGCCGACTTCGTCGGCAACCGGGCCGCCCAGGCCGCCTGGTACGCGCTGTACCTCTGTGTCGCCGCCCTGGTCGCCTGGTACCGCTTCGCCGTCCCCGTCCGGCGCGGGCTGCGCCACAGGCTCAAGGTCGTCGCCGTCCGGCCGGAGGCGCCGGGCGTCGTGTCCGTCCACCTCGGCGGTGAGCACCTGGACGAACTCGGTGGCGTCCCGGGGCAGTTCCTGCGCTGGCGCTTCCTCGCCCGCGGCCTGTGGTGGACCGCAAACCCGTACTCCCTGTCCGCCCCCGCCCACCCGCGGCACCTGCGCATCACCGTGAAGGCGGCAGGCGGCCACAGCCGGGCGCTGGCCCGGCTGACCCCCGGCACCCGTGTCTGGGCGGAAGGCCCCTACGGCGGCTTCACCGCGAACCGCCGCACCGCGGCCAAGGTGCTGCTGCTGGCGGGCGGCGTCGGCATCACACCTCTGCGGGCCCTGTTCGAGACCCTGCCGGGCCAGGTGACACTGGTCTACCGGGCACGCCGCCCCGAAGACCTCGCGCTGCGCGGCGAACTCGATGCGATAGCCGAGCGCCGTCGCGCGACCGTCCACTACGTCGTCGACACCCCGGAACGGTACTCCTCACCCCTGACGGCACAGGGGCTGACCGGTCTCGTTCCCGACCTGGCCGACCACGACGTCTACCTCTGCGGCCCCCCGCCCATGGCGGAAGCCGCTGTCCGGGCCCTGCGCGAGGCCGGCGTGCCGGCGCGCCGCATCCACCACGAGTCGTTCGCGTTCTGAGGAGAACCGCCGTGCGCCGAGCCGTCCTCACCACGACCGGGACCAGCGCCCTGATCGTTGCGCTGCTCTCCCTCAAACCCCATCATCCGGCTCCTCTGGCCGACGCTCCGGCGGCCCCCTTGCCGACCTCTTCCGCACCGCCGGCCGGACAACAGGCGGCCTCGGGCGGGACCGCTGCCACCAGTGGCACCTTCACCGGTGCTCCCATCGACACGCGATACGGGACGGTCCAGGTGGCTGCCACCCTCACCGGAGGGAAGATCACCGCTGTCCGGGTCCTCCAGGCACCCGACGAGAACGGCCGCGACCAGCAGATCGCCTTCTACGCCCTGCCGCGCCTGACCCAGGAGGCACTGGGCGCCCAAAGCGCCCACATCGACGCGGTGTCCGGCGCCAGCTACACCAGCCAGGGTTACATCCAGTCCCTGCAGAGCGCTCTGGACCAGGCCCGTGCGTGACACTGAGCAGGGTCTGCGACACGTCGAGCACGTCATGGGCACCGTCTTCTCCTTCGACATCCGGGACAGGCCCACCACCGCGATCCACCGTGCCCTCGGCGAGGCCGTCCGCCACCTGCACACCGTGGACGCGGTGTTCTCCACGTACCGGCACGACAGCGCCGTCAGCAGGCTCGGCCGCGACGAGATCCGCCTGGCCGACTGCCCGTCCGAGGTTCACGAGGTGCTCTCGCTGTGCGCCCGGGCGAACCGCGACACCGAGGGCTGGTTCAGTGCCGTGGCGGACGGCACCCTCGACCCTTCCGGCATCGTTAAGGGCTGGGCCACCGAGAACGCCTCCCGGCTGCTCCACGAGGCCGGCGCACGCCACACCTGTGTCAACGGCGGCGGTGACATCCAGGTCCGCGGCCAGGCCGCCTCCGGAACACCGTGGCGCATCGGTGTCGCCCATCCGCTGAGTCCCGCGGAGCTGGCCACAGTCGTGATCGCGAACGGAGACCTGGCCGTCGCCACCTCGGGCACCGCGGAACGCGGCGCCCACATCCTCGATCCCCATGACGGCTCTGCCGCCGCGGGGCTCGCCTCGGTCACCGTCGTCGGATCCCGCCTGACGATGACCGACGCCTACGCGACCGCGGCCTTCGCACGGGGTGAGGAATCCCGCGACTGGCTGGAATCGCTGGAAGGGTACGAGGCACTCGCCGTCCTGCCCGACGGCCGTACCTGGCGCACCTCGGGATTCGACAGGCTCGCCTCCTGAGCGGCTCTGCCGCGGGCAGTCCGCCCGGGTCCCGGCCGCACGGCGGCACAGCGGCCGCTCGCCACAGGCCCCGCGGGGCCCGGGTTCATTCAGCGGGCCGGAAACAGCCGCGTTTGGAGGCGCATCGCCAGGTATCCCAGGACGGACAGGCTGCAGGCGATGGCGAGGTCCCCCGCCGAGACGGGTTCCGTGCCCAGCAGCACAGGCAGCGGAGGCAGGCAGACACCGGCGATCTGCAACCCGAGCGCGGTGGTGACGGCCACCAGCAGGAAGGGGTTGTCCAGCGAACCGTGACGAGCTCGGGACGCCAGGGCGATACCCAGCTGGGTGGCGCCGAGAACGAGGAAGACCATGGACTGCCAGGGCCGCCCGGTCTCGCGGGCCCAGATTCCGGTGAGCAGGGTCACAGCCGTGACGAAGCACCCCAGCAGCAGGATTCGCGGCCAGAGTCCCGCCCCGAGCACGCTCTCGCCCGGTGGGCGGGGAGGCCGGTGCATGGCGGCCGGGTCCGCTGGTTCGGCGCCGAGAGCCACGCCGGAGAGTCCGTGCGTGAGCAGGTTGATCCAGAGGATCTGAGCGGGCAGCAGGGGCAACGCCATGCCCACGAAGGGACCGAGCAGCATCACGAGGATCTCGGCACTGCCCCGCACAGCCCGTAGAGCAGGAAGCGCCGCACGTTCGCGTACACCCTGCGACCCTCCTCGACGGCCGCGACGACAGTTCCCAAGTCGTCGTCGGACAGCACGAGGTCAGCGGCCTGACGAGCGACCTCGGTGCCGCGCCGCCCCATCGCCACACCGATGTCGGCCTGGCGCAGCGCGGGACCGTCGTTGACGCCGTCTCCGGTCATGGCGACGACGTGGCCTGCCGCCTGCCAGGCCTGGATGATTCCGAGTTTCTGCTCCGGGGTCGTCCGGGCATGGACGCGCGCGGCGGTGAGGTCCGTCATGGCCGCCCCGCGGTGCTCACCCGAGGTGGCCTCGTCTCCGGCCGCCGGGCCGGTGATGCCGAGCCGGGTGGCGACCGCTCGCGCGGTCAGGGGATGGTCGCCGGTGATGAGGATCGGCTTGATACCGGCGTCACGGCAGGCGGCGACGGCAGCGGCGGCTCCTGGGCGGGGCGGGTCGAGGATGGCGACCAGTCCGAGCAGGGACATCGAGTCGTCCTCCCACACCGCCGTCGTGGTGCCCCCGGTACGGGGCCGGACGGCCGTGGCGACGGCGAGTACCCGGTAGCCGTCACGGGCCAACTGCTCCGCACGCTCGGCCGCCGTGTCCCGCAGCCGGGCACCGTCGTGCAGGACCTCCGGCCGGATCATGACCTCGGGCGCTCCTTTGGATACGACCAGCAGACCGCCCTCCGACCTGCCGTGCACGGTCGTCATCCTCTTGCGGGAGCTGTCGAAGGGCACCTCCGCGACCCGCGGGGACCACCGGCCGAGGTCGGAGCGGTCGAGGCCGAGCCGGCCACCGGCCACCAGCAGTGCGGCTTCGGTGGGATCGCCCAGGGCGTGCCAAGCGATGTCCTCGTCCCGGCCGCACGGAGGTTCCAGGGACGCGTCGTTGCAGAGCATCGCCGCGCGCAGCAGGTTCGCCAGATCGGGAGCCTCGTCCGGGCCGACGGGATTGCCGTCGCGCAGTACCTGTCCGGCCGGGTCGTAGCCGCTGCCCCGTACCTCGGCCTCCCCGACCGGGGTCCACAGCCGTTCGACGCCCATGCTGCCCTCGGTGAGGGTGCCGGTCTTGTCGGTGGCGAGCACCGTGACGGATCCGAGGGTCTCGACGGCGGGCAGATGACGCACGATGGCTCGGCGGGCGGCCATCCGACGTGCGCCGAGGCCCAATCCCAGGGTGACCACGGCAGGGAGGGACTCAGGGACCGCCGCCACCGCCAGGCTGATCGCGGCCACGACCATCAGTTCCACGGGCTGCCCGCGCAGCAGTCCGAGAGCGAGGACCACCGCGCACAGAACGACGATGACAGCGGCCAGTGCACGGCCGAAGCCGGCGAGCCGGCGCTGCAACGGCGTCAAGCCGGGAGTGGCAGCGAGCAGAGAGGCGATCCTGCCGATCGCGCTTGCCTCGCCGGTGGCGGTGACCAGCATCCGGCCGCGGCCCCGCACCACAACGGTCCCCGCTCGTGCCGTGCCGCCTTCTTGCCCCGGCCCCTTCTCCACGGGGACGGACTCCCCGGTGAGGGACGACTCGTCGACGAGCAGCGCGGCGGCCTCGGTCACCTCGCCGTCCGCGGGCACGATGTCCCCCTCGCCGAGCAGCACGGCATCGCCGGGCACCACATCCGCGGAGGGAATTCGCAGCTCCGTGCCGTCGCGTACGACGCGGGCGGAGGGCGCGCTGAGCGCGGTGAGGGCGGCTACGGCATGCTCGGCCCTGACCTCCTGAGCGACTCCGACGGTGGTGTTGACGGTGATGACGAGCAGGATGACCCCGGCGTCGGGAAGGTCGCCCGTGGCGAGGGTCAGGGCCGCGGCCGCCAGCAGGACGACGATGAGCGGATCCCGCAGCTGTTGGAAGGCCCGCCGCCACAGCGCGGGCGGCGGCTTCGGAGAAACCTGGTTCGGGCCGTGCAGGGCCAGCAGCTCGTTTGCCTCCCGCTGGGACAGTCCACGGTGCCCTGTGGCGGTGGCTCCTTCGGTGGTGCCGCCGTGCACGGCGTCGCTCCCTGTCCGGCGGGTCAACCGTGGCATGCCAGTGCCGCGGCAGCTGCCGGTTGCATGCCTTCGGGGTCGGGCGGGTCCTTCAGCACCGTACGGGCCGTCGGTGCCAGCAGGTCGCTCAGGCGCTGGAAGACGTCGAGGAAGAGGTTGTCGACGGTGACCATTCCGACAAGCCGGTGGCCGTCCACCACCGGCAGTCGCCGCACGCCGGACCTGCGGAAGGCCCGATAGGCGGCGGAGACGTCGTCGGTGATGTCCACCGTCACGGCGGGAGCCGACATCAGCTCCGAGACCGGTGTGTCCGGGTCACCGCCGCTTGCGAGGCACCGCACCGCGAGATCGCGATCGGTGACGACGCCGAGCACCTGGTCCGCCTCGGTGACGAGGACCGAGCCGACCGCCGCGTCCCGCATCCGCAGGGCGGCCTGCCGGGCGGTTGCGCCGCGAGACACCGTGGCCACGGGCGCGTTCATGAATGCGGAGATCTTCATGATGCCTTCCCTGACGAGGATCGAGGACCTGGATGGCCTTGGGTGGTGCCGTCCAGGCGTCGGGGATGCAGCGGCACTGCACCGCGTGAAGGGCGGCACGCTCGGATGCGGAGGCAGGATCGGTGCCGCCGCGTCTCGTGCCTCCCAGGACGCCATGCCCTGCTATCCAGCACACCGCGTTCCGTCCGGACGCCGGGAGGGGCGATTGGTCCTGTTCGTGGGACCGGGTGGCCCATGCGGCAGGTGCCGCGGACGGAGCAGCGGGCCGGGCCGGGCCGGGCCGAACGACGTCGCCCCGCCGCGGGCCGCTGCCCATTGCGTCGCCGGTCGCACGCGAGTGCGCAGGCAGAAGCTCGTCGACCGGATGATTCCGAGCGCTCCACGGACGGGCGTCGACCGGTCCAGGCCCGTCCTCTGTTGGGGTCTTCCGCGCCCGGCCGGCGGGACAGGTCAGGCGCACGCCGGCCGGCCGTCGAGCCCAGTGGCGGGTGCGCACGGCGATCCGGAGTGGTTCCGGCAGGCCCGCCCTCGTCCAGCTGCGACCCTGTGCCCGTACGGGTGTCCGGCGCGCGACCGAGCCGGCCACCGGCGCCGGTGGCCGGCGGCGGATCAACCGCTGCGGTCACCCGATGATGCGACCGATCCTCTGGCCTCCATCGGTGACCATGACCGGGTGCTGCTCTCGTTCGGAGTGAGCGTCTCCTCGCGGTACTCGGGCGGATGCCCAGGACCGGCCCGCCCGGCAGCTCGCGGGGGCTGTGGCCTCTGTCCTTGTACGCGCACAGCACCGGTACGTGGCCGGCGCTTGGCTGCCGTGTTTTCCCGCCGAAGCTCGTGTCCGGTTGGTTTGCATCGAGTGCGGCGACTTCGAAGCCACCGGTCGCCATGTGCCGGGAACGGGGTGCCGGCAGGCCCGGACAGCCTCGGAAACGGACCCGGTAGGCCCATGCGGCGCACGACTGCCGCCCGTGATCCTGGCAGAGGGAACCCCTGCTTCCACTGACAGAGCGATGGAAGCGGCCCGCCGCCGTGAGTCCGGTCTCCCGCACCTGCGGTCCGGGGTACGTGGAGTGTGTCCTGGCAAGCACCGAGGGAGCCACTCAAGGGTGTGCTCGGTGGGCCGCGGCATTCCGCCCCGGCCGTCGGGAGCCGAGGCCCACCGAGCACCGAGGAAGGACGTGATCGGTCATGGCGGAGCACTCCACCACACCGCCGGCGGGTGCCGGTGACATCGGGCGGCGGATCGCATTGCGCCGTCACGAACTCGGCCTATCGCGGGAGGAGACGGCCGCGCGCGCCAGGATGGCTCCCGACCACCTTCGGTACGTGGAGCTCGAACCCACCGCTGCCCCGCACGGCGCGGAGCTCCGGGATCTCGCCGCGGCGCTGGACACCAGCGTTGCCGCGTTGAGCGGGAGTGCCGATCCGCCGCTCGGCCGCGGGCAGGCGGCCGGGGGCGCCGAGCTGGTCGATCTGAGCCGTCAGGAGTGCTGGGAGTTGCTGTCCACACACGGGGTGGGCAGGGTGGGCCTGCTCATGCCCGAGGGACTCACGATCCTGCCGGTCAACTACACGGTCGTCGACGGCACCATCGCGTTTCGCACCCACCCGGGGGCCACCCCCGCGGCGGTGTCGGGAACCAGGTGCGCGTTCGAGGCCGACCACGTGGACGACAGGCTCGGCCAGGGCTGGAGCGTGCTGATCCGCGGTGTCGCCCGAACGGTCACCGACCCGGCAGGCGTGCGACGTCTGGCTGAACGGGCCCGCACCGGCCCGTGGGCCGGGAGCGGCCGCAACCTGTGGCTCACGATCACTCCGGGCACGGTGTCCGGGCGGCGCATCGTGATCGGCTGAGGGACCGGCACCGGGCAGCAGGTCCTCGAGTGCGGCACAGAACAGGTGAGAACGTCCGTCACAGGAGGCCGAGATGACCGGACCCCATGCCGAACACCAGCAGGCCCACCAGTCTCCCGAGGAGGTTGTGGTCGGCGTCGACGGCTCGGATTCGGCGACCAGGGCTCTCGACCGGGCCGCGGACGAAGCCGATCTGCGGTCGGCGGCTCTCCGCATCGTGCACGGGTTGCCGTGGGTCGATCCGGCCACGGTCGGCTTCGGTCTGCAGGCCGACCGCGACCGTCCGCCCGTCGAGGCGGCCCGCAGCCTCCTGGAGTTGGCCGCCCTGCGCGTGACCGACCGTCGCCCCGGCGTGCCGATCGCGCGAGAGCTGTCGGCCGAACCGGCGGCGACGGCGCTGGCCCGTTTGAGCCGGACCGCGTCGCTGACGGTCATCGGCACGCGTGGTCTCGGTGGATTCGCCGGACTGCTCCTGGGTTCGGTCGGACTTCGGGTGGCCGCCCGTACGGCGGGCCCCCTGCTGGTGGTCCGCAGTGAGGATGCGGCCGCGCGACGCGGGCTGCGGCACGACAAGGTGCTGCTCGGACTCAAGGACGACGGTGATGCCGGGGCCGTCCGTTTCGCCTTCGAAGAGGCCACGCGGCGCGGCTCCCGCCTGAGGGTGCTGCACACATGGACCCGCCCGCTGGTACGGATGGGTCAGTGGCCGGTCTCACCGCGGCAGGACGTGCCGGCCCAGGCCCGTCAGCACGAGGACCTCGCCCGGTTCGCGACGGCCAAGCAGGCCGAGCAGTTCCCCGACGTCGCGGTGCGGGTACACACCGTCCCCGGCCCGGCCGCCGCCGCTCTGGTCGAGGCGAGCCGGTCGGCGGACGTGCTGGTCGTCGGCGCCCGGCGCCGGCAAGGCGACCCACTGGGAATGCGCATGGGCCCCGTGACACACGCGGTGCTCCATCACGCGCACTGCCCCGTGGTTCTCATTCCGATCGACTGAATGCCGCTACCGGTGGCACACCGGCAGGAGCGTTCAGGCCCGGCGGTGTGCCCAGGAAGGTTCGACCTCTGACCACTCCCGGTCCCAGGCATCGGCGCGACGCCTGTCGATTCGCAGCCGCACTGCCCAACGGCCCGCCAGGAGCAACGCACTCGTTCCGACGGCCCCGTAGATTCCCGACACCACCGCCTGTACCCGCGCCTGCCCGGGAGTCGGCGGGGCCACCTGCTGGATCCGACCGCCCCGGTCGACCCAGACAACGGTGATCGAACCTGCCGGGCTGTCCGAGTCCACCCGGGCGCTTCCGGTGTGCACCGAGCCATCCGGAGCGGCCCATCGCACGGGTGCTTCGACCTTGCCGCGGGAGCCCGTGTACGCGTTCGGCACGGAATGGGGGGCGTCCTTGGTCACCACGGCGGCGACCCGACGCATGTCCTGTCCCTGCCGGAGTGCGGAATCCTCCGCGCGGAATGCGGTGACTGCGCCCACCGCCGGTGCTCCGACGGCTATCAGAAAGGCTGCCGCGACCCCCGTCCACGCTGCGAGAACGTCCGATCGGCGCCGGAGCGGATTCCGCCGCTGACGCCAGAGCACCGTCGTCGCGTCCATGGCCACGCCCCCTTGTCTCGTACCGCGACGATCGCACGGGGCCGGCCGAACGCGGCAGGGGCCGAAATGGCAGACCGCAGGGGCCGTGCGGGCCGATCCCCCTGACTTCTTGGGTCCGTTCGGCCCTGGTGCGCGTACGGCTCATGGGCGACGATCGTCGGGACGGAACGCCACACAGGGCAGGGGGCCGGGATGACCGGTGCAGGGGAGTTCACACCGCAGACGCCGATCAGGGTGTTCCTGGTCGACGACCACGAGGTGGTGCGGCGTGGTCTGCACGACCTGCTCGACGCGGAGCCGGACATCGAAGTGGTCGGGGAGGCGGGGTCGGTGGACCACGCGCTGGCGCGGGGTCCGGCCCTGCGCCCCGATGTGGCGGTCCTCGATGTGCGTCTCCCGGACGGGGACGGTATCGCGGTCTGCCGCGAACTGCGTTCCCGCCTGCCGGGACTGGCCTGTCTGATGCTGACGTCGTTCGACGACGACGACGCGCTGCTGGATGCCATCATGGCCGGTGCGGCGGGCTATGTCCTCAAGCAGATCAAGGGGGCCGACCTGATTTCCGCCGTGCGGACGGTGGCTTCCGGCCAGTCGATGCTCGACCCGGCCACCACCGCTCGCTTGATGAGCAGTCTGCGCCACCAGGAGGACCCCGACACCAGCCAGGAGGACGTGACGCTGGCCGCACTGTCCCCGCGGGAACGGGAGATTCTCGAACTCATCGGTGAGGGCCTGACGAACCGCCAGATCGGCAGCCGGCTGTTCCTGTCGGAGAAGACCGTGAAGAACCACATCTCCCGGCTGCTCGCGAAACTGGGCGTCGAACGCCGCATTCAGGCCGCCGTCCTCGCCACTCAGCACCAGGGTACGGGCACGGGGGGCACCGAGCCCCGTCCTTGAGATCGGGCCACGTGGCCCCTCGCTCCGGTCCGGTCGGCCCCTACCGTCCGGCACGGCCCGGCCGGAACCTTGAGACAGGTTCCGGGTGGAGGGAGAGTGCCATGGCGACTTCGGTTCTCGACGCGGTGGTCCTGGAGAAGCTGATCTCCGCCGCGGTTGCGGCACCGTCGTTCCACAACAGTCAGCCGTGGCGTTTCCGGCTGGAGCCGGAGACCGCCACGCTTTTTGTGCGGGCCGCGGGTGAGCGGGGACTGAGGGAGGCCGACCCGATGGGCCGGGCCGTGCATCTGTCCGTCGGCGCCGCGGTGTTCAATCTGCGCGTCGCGAGCGCACACCTCGGCTGGGAACCGGTCGTCCGGCTGCTGCCGGTGCCGGCACAGCCGGACCTTTTGGCCTCCGTACGCCTGGCCGGTCCACCCCGCGCCGCTGCGGAGCACCGCGGGGACCTGTATCAGGCGCTGTGGCGCCGGCACAGCAGCCGCTCCCCGTTCTCGGCCCACCGGCCACCGGGACCCGTCCTCGCCGAGCTGACGGACTCCGCGCGCACCGAAGGCGCGGCGCTGCACCTGCCGGACGCGGACGAGACGGAGAGGCTGCTCGAGCTGACCGCGGAAGCCGAACGACGAGACGCCTCCGACGCCGCGCGCCGGACCGAGAGCCGCGGCTGGATCCGCGACGGCGCGCGGGACGGGTTGCCGACCGCAGTCCTCGGCCCGCTGGACTCCTCGGGTCGGCTGCCCGTCCGCGACTTCTCCGGGCTTCGACCCGAGAACCATGTGCCCGCCGCCGCCTTCGAACAGCGCCCGCTCATCGCCGTCCTGTCCACTGCCGACGACCGGCCCGCAGACTGGCTTCGGGCCGGTCAGGCACTGGAACGCGTACTGCTGGTCGCCACGACGCACCGGCTGCGGGCGTCGCTGCTGCACCAGGCGTTGGAGTGGCCGGACCTACGCTGGGAGCTGCGCAGTACCGGCAGCGGACCGGTCCACGTCCAGATGCTCATCAGGCTCGGCTACGGTCCCGAGGGAGCGGCGAGTCCCCGCAGGCCGGCGGCGGAGGTCCTGGAGGGGCTGCGGTGACGCCTACCTGTCGAGCGGTACCCGCCACCGCAGGAGCGCTCCGCCGCCGGCGCCTGTGCCGGCGGTGAACGATCCGCCCAGTGCGCGGGCCCGCTCAGCGAGGTTGTCCAGACCGCTGCGGCGTCCGCGGTCGGGGATGCCCATGCCGTCGTCC
Source organism: Streptomyces sp. NPDC088733 (assembly GCF_044751185.1). Classification (NCBI taxonomy): domain Bacteria; kingdom Bacillati; phylum Actinomycetota; class Actinomycetes; order Kitasatosporales; family Streptomycetaceae; genus Streptomyces; species Streptomyces sp. NPDC088733. The sequence goes on along the minus strand of NZ_JBIVLH010000030.1, from coordinate 3,975 downwards.
GTCACGGTCAGGGTGACGTCGCCGTCGGCGACGACCAGGGACACCTCCGCGGAGCTGGCTTCGGCGTGCCGGGCGGTGTTCGACAGCGCTTCGCCCAGTACGGCGACGACGTTTTCGGCGACGGGGGCCGGTACGTCGGTGTCGATCAGGCCCTCCATACGCAGGGCCGGGGTGAAGCCGAGCGTGGGCACGGCCCGTTCCACCTCGCCCGCGACCCGCACGCGCAGGCCCTTGCGCCCGGGCCCGGCGTCGTGGGCGCGTAGCCCGAAGATCGTGGATCGGATGATCTTGATGGTCTCGTCCAGGTCGTCCACCGCGCGCAGCAGCCGTTCGCTGGCCTGCGGGTGGTCGACGAAGCGGACCGCGCTCTGGAGCGTCATCCCCGTCGCGAACAGCCGCTGGATGGCCAGGTCGTGCAGGTCGCGGGCGATGCGGTCGCGGTCCTCCAGCCGGGCCAGCTGCTCGGCGGAGCGGCGTCGCTCCGCCAGTTCCATGGCCAGCGCGGCGGATCCCGCGAAGTCCGTCAGCGGGGCCGTCTCGATCTCGGTGAAGTTCGGTTCGCCCTGAGCGCGGGCCAGCAGCAGCGCCCCACGAACGCCGTGGGGGGTGCTCATGGGAACGGCCACCGCGGGCCCCAGGCCGTCGAACCGGGGCGGCCCCGCTGTGACGCGGGGGTCCCGCCCCACCTCACAGCTGGTGATCAGTTCGCCTTGCGCCATCGCGGCCCCTACGAACGACCCCTCACGCGGCAGAACGAGTCCTCGATGCGTGGCGGCGTCGATGCCGGTGGCGATGGCCATCCGGACGTCGCCCGTCCCCTCGACCGGCAGGGCCACCGCGCCGAGGTCCGCGCCCAGGATGCGCCGGCCGTGCTCGACGATCAGCTCCAGCACCCGCGACTCCTCGGCGCCGGACAGCAGACTGGCGGTGATCTCCGCGTTGGCCTCCAGCCAGCGCTGCCGGGACCGGGCCTCCTCGTACAGCCGGGCGTTGTCGATCGCGACACCTGCCGCGACCGCGAGCGTCGACAGCACGGCCTCGTCCTCGCCGTCGAACTCCTTTCCGCCGCGCTTCTCGGTCAGGTAGAGGTTCCCGAACACCTCGTTGCGGACCCGGATCGGGACGCCCAGGAAGGAGTGCATCGGCGGGTGGTCCGCCGGGAAGCCGTACGAGGCCGGGTGCTCGGAGATCTCCGCCAGCCGCAGAGGCTCGGGGTGGCGGATGAGCTCGCCCAGGATCCCGTGACCGGAAGGCAGTGGGCCGATCGACTCGACCTGATCGCCCGGGATCCCCACCGTGAGAAACTGCGACAGCGTCGCGTCTTCACCGATCACGCCGAGCGCGCCGTACTCCGCGTCCACGAGCACGACTGCGGCTTCCACGATCCGGCGCAGCACCTGCGACAGATCCAGCTCGCGCCCCACAGACAGCACGGCCTGCAGCAGGCTGTGCACACGGTCCCGCGTCCCGCGCACGGCATCGATACGGACCTGCAACTCGTCCAGCAATTCGTCCAGCTGCAGCCGCGGCAGGCGCTGCTCACCCTTGTCGGGCTCCATCCCCATGGATTCCTCCATCAGGCACGGGAGGGGGGTCTCTCCGCTTCTCAACATAGCGGCATCGGGAAGGTATCGAACGCTCTTCCGGTCAGGTAGTGGCAGTCGCCGGGGATACATGCGGGGTCAGGGGTGGTCCCGTCGCAGCGGACGGCCGACCGGCTTTCCCGGTCAAACGGTTCGGCCCGGGACCGCGAACGCAGCCGCGCTTTCAGGCGCTGTCCTGCCGTCCTCGCACCCAGGCGGCGTACGCCGACAGGGCGGTCGGCAGTGTCGGGAAGACGCGGTCCCGCCCTACCGCCTGGGTCAGGCCGTAGGCGTCCAGGTCGTCCATCAGGTCCTGCTTGACCCGGGCGAGCGCGAACACGATGTCCCGGTCGATCAGTTCGCGACGGAGAGCGTCCACCGCGTCCAGTGCGGTGATGTCGACCTCGACGTTGGCCTCGGTGTTGAGCACGAACCAGCGGACTGGCTTGTCCTGGGCGTCGACCGCGTCGAGGGCCCTGCGACGGAAGTCCTCGGCGTTGGCGAAGAACAACGGCGAGTCGTAGCGGTAGACCAGCAGGCCGGGAATCGTGCGGGCCCGCGGATAGTCGTCCACGTCGTGCATCCCGGCGAGTCCGGGGACGAGGCCCTCGATCGCATCGTGCGGACGGGCCACCCGGGACAGCATCTCGGCGACCGACAGCGCCACGGCCACCAGTACGCCGTACAGGATGTCGAGGACGAGCACACCGAGCAGGCACGCGAGGGCAAGCAGCAACTCACGGCGTCGGAAGCCGGCCAGCCGCCGGAAACCGGGCAGGTCGATCAGCCGGCAGGCGGCGAAGACGACGATCGCGGCGAGCACCGCGTCCGGCAGGCCGGACAGCAGCGGGCCCAGGAAGAGCAGCACGCTCACCACGGCCACGAAGGCCACCAGGGAGTACACCTGGCTGCGGCTGCCTGCCTGATCCCCGAGCGCGGTCCGGCTGGCGCTGCTGCTCACTGGGAAGCCGTGCAGCACACCCGCTCCGAGATTGGAGGCGCCGAGCGCCAGCAGTTCCTGATTGGGATCGAGGCCGTGTCCGGCACGTGCCGCGAAGGCCCGGGCCGTCAGGATGACATCGGTGTAGCCGACCAGCAGCACACCGACTGCCGGCAGGACCAGGCTCGGCAGGTCGTCGGGCTCCGGCAGCGACGCGCTGGGCAGGCCCGAGGGCACCTCCCCGATGACGGCGACACCGTGCCCGCGCAGTCCGAGGACGGACACCGCGACCGTGCCGAACACCACCGCCAGCAGTGGGCCGGGGGCCATCGGAGCCCAGCGCCTCACCAGGAAAAGGAAGACGAGGGCGCAGGCGCCCATGAGCACGGTGGGCGGCTGCGCCTGCGGCAGGTGCGCGACGAAAGACGCTGCCTGGGGGAAGAACGCGGCACCCGTCACGGGTACACCCGTCAGCTTCGGCAGCTGATCAACGATCATGATCATCGCCACACCCGCCAGGTAGCCGACCAGTACCGGCCGTGACAGCAGGTCCGCGACGAATCCCACCCGCGCGGCCCAGGCGACCACGGCCAGCAGGCCGACCACCACCGCCAGCGCCGCGGCCAGGACCGCGTACCGCCCGGGGTCGCCCGCGGCCAGTGGCCCGACCGCGGTCGCCGTCATGAGCGCGGTTGTCGACTCCGGACCGACGGACATCTGCCGGGACGATCCCAGCACCGCGTAGAGCACCAGGGGTGCCAGCGCCGCCCACAGTCCAGCGACCGGCGGCAGCCCGGCGAGCCCCGCGTACGCCATGACCTGCGGCACAAGGTAGGCGGCGACCGTCAGCCCGGCGAGGAGGTCACCGCGCAGCCACGACCTGCTGTACCCGGTCACGACCGCGACCCCCGGCAGCGTCCTGCGCCACGTCCGCGACTTCCGCATGCGCCCATCCTGGCCCCGGGAATGCGAGCCGGCGCAGATATTGCGACGAGCAGGCATGTCGGTACCCGTCCGGACGACTGGAGAAGGCACCTTCCCGTGGGCACTGGGGCCGGGCGGGAGCCCCGGCGGCCGTCGTGCCGCGCCACCCTCACGGCTCTCCGGCTGCCGGCTCGGACGTCGGGCCCGGCGTCCGGGCGGGAACGGGGCAGGAGCGGCCCCGGGAGTACCGTCGCAGGGGGCCACGGGGGGCCGTCCGGCCCCGGCGGTCGCCCGGCCGGCCCTACCCAACGGGCCCCGGGCGGAGACAGGCTGCAGGGAACGACCGTGACGTTCCGGAGGAGCCATGTCGTCGCACGAGATTCCCGCAGCAGAACTCGCAGCCTTGGACGCCCACTGGCGTGCCGCGAACTATCTGGCCGTCGGCCAGATCTACCTGATGGCCAATCCCCTGCTGACCGAACCCCTGCGCCCCGAGCACATCAAGCCCCGGCTGCTCGGCCACTGGGG
>NZ_JBIVLH010000029.1:0-118822 GCF_044751185.1 Streptomyces sp. NPDC088733 | reverse complement strand
CACCACTCCTCCCGGCCTGACTCAACGAGCCAGACCCCTGAAGGGGGTCAACTTTCAAGCGTCGCTACCGGTCCACTTTTCAGCCGTCGCCGACAAGCAACGAGCCCCCGACCAGAACCGCTGGTCGGGGGCTGTCCATGGGCGGAGAGTGTGGGATTTGAACCCACGGTGACATCGCTGCCACGACGGTTTTCAAGACCGCACGCTTTCCCGACCGGCCAGCAGCCTGACCTGCGGCGAACTCGACCATCGGGGCACTAAGGGTGTCGGCTTGGCCGCAGGTTGGCCACAGAGCTCCCGACGGCACTCGCCAGAGGCAGGCCAAGGCCCGGCTGGCGACCTGCCCACACGCTTTCCAAGTGTCCGCGCCCCTGGTCGGCGGCGTACGTAGCCGTTCGTACCGCACGTCAAGGGGTGTGCCCGCACAGGGGCGAACGGCATCGTCCATCCACGCACTGAACAAAGACCAGGACAACGAAGGGCCCTCAAAAAGCACGGCAGCGCTGTCGGCGGTGCCGCCTATGCTTCCGCCATGACCAGGGGTGAGATCGGCCGTGAAGCGGTACTGAGGGCGCTGAACGAGTACAACGAAATGGGGCGGGATGCCTTCCTCGCCGACCATGATTTCGACCAAGCAGTCCAGTTCTACGTGCAGCACGACGAGAAGCTGTACGACGCCAAGGCCATTCTCAACGTCGCCTATGAGCGCGCACATGGGGCCCGGCCCGTTCGCGTCATCAGCGGCGGACGCGACACAAATCGCCCGCTCGCGCGTCTCGGCTTCGACATCGTTGACGGCCGACCGAAGTCTGTCGAGGGGGAGCGCGCCTGGCGTCTCGCCGTGTGGGCCCACCTCCGAGCAACGAACCCCGATCTGAGCAGGGTTCCCGCACGGGCACTGCGCGAGTACGGCGCCTACGGCGGCGGACAGGGCGTCTGGGTAGACGTAGCCAGAACCGGGGCCATCCACGCCGGCGGAGTTGCTGTTGGCATCCTCCATACCGGTGCCCACTACTCGGACGATTTCACCGAGGACGGGGCGCTCTACCGGTACCCGCAGACAGCCCGGCGTGGTGGTCGCGATGACTCTGAGATCAACGCTATGAAGGCCGCAGCCGACCTCCGGTTGCCGATCTTCACTTCAGCAAAGCCGACGCCACGATCTGAGTGGCGTATCGCTCGCCTCGCCTGGGTCGAAGGATGGGACGACGAGAGCAGTACGTTCCTACTCTCATACGAAGAGGCGCCCCCTGAGCGGGTGCTCAATCAGGATCACTCAGACGACGAACCTTTTGTCCTTACGGGGAGCGAAACCCGGCGAAGCCGCCGAGACGTAACGGAGCGCCCTGGTCAGCCGCGCTTCAAGCTTCGTGTCTTCCAGCGCTACCTGCCGCGTTGCCCCCTGACAGGCATCGCCGTGCGCGAGATGCTCGACGCCGCACATCTCCGCCCGGTCAGCGAGGACGGCACAAACGATCCCCGCAACGGCATCCCCCTCAACGCCGCACTCCACCGCGCCTACGACGCGCACCTCTTCGCATTCCACCCGGACACACTCGACGTCGTCACCGTGCCAGGCGGTCCAACCCTTGAGGACCTGCGCATCACGACACCCCATCTGCGGGACCTCCGGAAGCGCCCACACGCCGACGCCCTGCGCTGGCGGTACGAGGAGTGGCTGAGAAGGTCCGGCTTGGCAGGCTTGCCGTCTCAACAGTCGGCAGAACTGATGCCCGCCACCTGATCCGTAGGCGGGCGCCTCACCGCGGCCGGAGTAGGATCCGGCGCCTTGCCCTGGGGACACTTGGGCACCGGCAAGCCCCTGACGACCCGTGTGCGCACACGCTGATGTCGGTCGTTGCGCGTAGCGAGCACGTTGCGGCGGGGGCGCGCACCCCCGCCGCTAGCGGTCAGACTCGCGGGAGCCTGTTCGATCTTGTCTCGGTGGGGTCAACCGGCCCTGGAGTCCTTCACGTTGAGGCCAGCGCCTGGCAGACTGGTGCGTCTGCACGTAGGGGGCGTGAGAGATACCCATGGGGATGTCCGAGCTGAAGGCTGCCCTGGCTGAAGCGTATGCCAAGGGTGATGAGCCGAAATTTCAATACATCATGCCGACCGGTGATGAAGTATGGAACCTGGGTTCAGCACTATTCGTGTTGCCGTCAATACCGCCTGGCGCGCCGCCTGAGCTTGAATATGCTCTACGTGTACGGCGAGATGCAGTTTTCTCGGGTACTTGCGAAGAATGCAATGCCTCGCTTGATGTGGACCCGTTTGGGCGCCTCGATGGAATTGACGCCGCGGCTGGCATCATCCCCCATCGACGTAACTGCCCTGCCTCGGATGAGAACGTTATCCCGCAACTTCGGCGCGCCAGAGAGGAGCGCGCTTCTGCCTCGGTTGGTGCAGTTCTAGAAGCTGCTAGTAGAGCAACGCGCCTGCGGGTGGAAGAGAAAATCCCGGTACGCCGAATGATCCGGAGCAAGAGATTCGAAGCTTGGGGTCGTCGATTGCTGGATCGGCAACTCGAAGAGGTGATCGAGCAATGCGATCACTTGCGGATGGACCCGGCGCAAACCTGGAACCTACTCCTAGGGGCCACTTCCTGGAACTGCAATGAGTGCTGGGAATATCATAATCTTGAAATCGCCAGAGGGAATTCCCCTATTAGCGACCAGGAGGACTTTACGTGCGATTATTGTCGCACCGTGCATGAAAATCTTGAGCCACTAGTTCTTCGCATTGGGACTTTTATTCTGCATGGCGGATTGTGTCAAACCTGCTCGAAGCGTAGCATGGAGACCAACGGAAAGCCGCGGAGGAAGGGCAATGGGACAAAGCGTAGAGGACGTCGATGAGACGGCGCTCAATGAGGCTCAACGCGTGCTCGGAACCACTAACCGTCGCGACACAGTCAACGCTGCGTTGCGTGAGGTCGCCCGTCAGAAGCTAGTCGATGACTTTCTGGAATTTATGGCTTCGCGGGACCCTGTGGAACTTGAAAGGCTGCGGGACGACGCGTGGCACTAGATCCGTTGTTCATGGTGGACAACAGCGCCATGAATCGCTACAAGAATTCCACTGTTGCCGCACGCCTTGAACCACTGATTCGTGGGGGCGTAGTGGCGACCTGTGGGGCGCTGGACATAGAGGCGCTGTACTCGGCGCAGAACCCCGCCGATTATGAACGGCTCCGATCGATGCGCGCTGCGGCTTTCAAGTACCTCAATACGGACGAAGATGATTGGCAGCAGGCACTCAGTGTGCAGCGTGAGCTGGCCGCTAAGTCGCAACATCGAGGTCCTAAGGTGCCGGATCTCCTTATTGCTGCTGTTGCTCAGCGGTACGGTCTCACTCTTCTCCACTATGATTCCGACTTCGACCGCATCATTGAGCACACAGGGCAAAGGGGAGAATGGGTGGTCCCGCGGGGATCCGTCCCCTAACTTCCGGGGCTGCGAACGTTTCGGACTCACCAAGGGTGCGCCATTTATGCGGCTCGACGCTGAAACAGGGCACCCGATCTCCGATGTGGTAGATCTACGATGCGCACGAGCGTGAACCCCGTGGATCTGTAATAATTGTGCAGCGCTTCGTTGTCCTTCCATGCATCAAGTCTGAGCCATGACTTGCCACGGGTTGTCGCGTACTCCGCAGCCCAGTCGAGCAGCTCTGCGCCAACGCCCTTCCCGGCTACGGTTCTGCGAACCGCCATACGGTGCACGTACAAGGCGTCACCAGGGGCGTCATCAATAGTCCAAAATTCCGGATCGGCAAAGTCGTCCACCTGTACCGTCGCTACTGGCTGACCATCCGTAAATGCCAGGAAGCAAGACCCTAGTTCGAGTGCCGCCGTGATGCGGTCACGATGGGGTGGGAACTGCCACTGGTCGATGTTCCGCGAAGCGAGCCACGCTGACGCTTCACGCAACAATGCCTCTACGGTGGCGAGTTCATCGGGGCGGCCGGGACGGATTTGCAGGTTCGTCATGCTTCCTCGCTTGGTGCCTCGCGCTGCCGCTCGTAGGAGATGACGTGTCGATCTCCCGGAAGCACGGTTACAGCAACACGTACAGGCTGCCCTTCAGTAGTGAACCCGGTGGTGACGTGGACTCCTACCGGCGTTCCAGGACCTAGATCCAGGCGGTTCGCCTGCTCCGGAGTGGGCATCCGGACGTACAACTCGTCCAATGCCCGCACCTGCGGGTACCCGAGTTCAGCCAGCACTTCGTTCGCACCGCGGGTGATGTTCTCCGGGCGCATGATTTCCGAGTCCCGCACGATGACAAGAGGGAAATAGCTGTCGTTCACGTTGAACGGCTCGCCATCGAGGTAGCGCACCCGCTTGCGCACCGCGACAAGTTCGCCCGGCTCCAGCCGAAGCCGCTTAGCCACGTCCTCAGGCGGCTCCACGATGGCGACCTCGATGTCTTGTCTCGGTTCCCGGCCCTCCGCCGAGTATTCGATCATGAAGGCGTCCATCTCTGGCGAGTACGGACGCTTCCGGAACTCCCCCTGAGGTCGGAACACCATCGGCCGCCGCCGGCGGACAAAGTGACCCTGTGGACGAGCCGACACGATCAGCCCCTCGTTGACGAGTTGAGCGAGCGCCTTGCGCACGGTCTCCCGTGATACGGCGTAGTGGTCGCGCAGCTCGGCTTCCGTCGGAAGTTTCGCGTCTGGTTCGAGCTTCCCGGACGTGATCTGCGCCCGCAGCGCGTCCGCGATCTGCTGGTACATCGGGTTTCGCCCGAGCCTGGTCACTGTCATGCCCCCATGGAAGCCGCTAGCTGACTGCATTGTCCAGTCAATGCGGCCAATGCCCTTGCGGATGACCCACCCCTCTGCCAACATCCTGACTGTAGCCATTGTACGGACAATGACTACAGCGTCTCGGGCATCCCTGTGTCTTCACAGGTAGCGCGCGACGAAGGGGCCCGGGATAGAGCGGGCCGAGGGACCCGGACCCCTGGTCAACCGGAGGGCTTAGACCGAAAGGTCTCGTCTCCATACGCCTACAACGGGAGCGCGCTCCCGAAGGAGACAGCGACATGCACGTTCAACCTCTCCGCGGCTCTGCTGCTGCGGCCGGTTGCCTCCGCTGCTCGTCTCGTACGAGCAGCGCTGAGGGGAGCCGGATCTTCCTGCTCTACGGCGCGCACCCCCGGAGTTGCAGCTCCGGGGGTGCTGTTCGGGCCGTACTTGCCTGAGAGGAACTACGACCCATGGAGTACATCGCTGCACTTCAGCCGGTTGTTACCGGCATCGCGTCCGATGGTGAACCGTCGGACGCCGAGCTTTCCGCGATCGTGCGTGAGATGCCCGTCGTCCTGGCGGAAGTCGAGCTGCTGGACGCACAGATCATGACGCTGGACCGCACCCCCACCGAGGTGGACGCCCGTCGGCTGCGCCGGGCCCGCCGGCGGGTGCTCGCCGCCCGGCGCACGCTGGCCAACGGCCCCGCGGGCCGGACGGGCGGTGCCGCATGAACCTCAAACGCAAGGGCCGCGCGGCCCTGGTGCTGGCCCTGGTCGGCGTTGTCGGCATGGCCTTCCGGGTCTCGTGGAACGCCCTGCGGGACGTGGCGACCACGATCGGCGCGGACGCGACCGCGGCGACGCTGTATCCGTTCGTGGTCGACGGCCTGATGGCCCTGGCCCTGATCGCCACCCTGGTCCTGACCGACCGGGACCGGAAGTTCGCGCTGCGGGTCCTGGCCACGTACACCATCGCTTCGCTGCTGCTGAACTACGTGCACGGGCTGGTGCCTGAGCTGCACGGCGGGTCGGTCGACTGGGGTCGACTGGCCGACTGGGACCCGGCGAACTGGGCCCTGGTGCTGCTGGCAACCTCGCTTCCGGTCGGGTCGATCTACTTCGGCTCGGACCTGGTGGCCAAGGTGCTGCACCACCAGTCGACTCCGCACACGAATGCCGAGGAATCGACCGAGACCGAGATGAATCGGTCTACGGCTGACCTGGAAGAGTCGACCCCGCCGGAGCCTGTTCCGGCGCCGGTCGCGGTCGAGCTTCCCGCCCCGACCCCGCCCGCCGTGGTGGAGCCGGTTCAGTCGATCGAGTCGGCCCCGGTCGCGGTGGCTGCTGCCGAGTCGACCCGGCCCCGTGGGGCGACCGGTCGAGTCCCTGATGTGGCCCGGACGCCCCGACCGGTCCGCACCGCTGATGAGTTGCTGATCGAGGCACGCGAGGCGACCGCCGGCTGGCCGATCGAGGACCTGACGGCGGAGGGCATCCGTCGCGAGGTGCGTACCTCGCCCGCCAAGGCCCGTGTCCTGCGGGAGACCCTGCGGGCTGAGCGCGCCGACAGCCCTGGCGACGCCGCTACCGATTCTCGTCAGGATGACGCCTCTGAGGTTGTTGCCTGATGTCGCCGGCGTTCGGCAAGTGCTACGACCCGTCCGGCGCCACGTGGGGGATACCGACCTTCCCGTGGCGCCTCGCCCCCGACGGCTACGCCACCCGCCGGCAACTGCGGGCCCGTGGCTTACGCCCGGGTGGTCAGCCGGTCGCCGCTCAGCTCATGCGACAGGCCCGCCGGAGGAAGTCCGGGGTGCTGGTCGCCTACCTCTACCGCGTCGACCGGGCCAAGCCCGTGCGCCCGATGACCCCCGGGAAGCGGGCCGCGCTCGCCGCGGCGATGACGGCCCGCCGTACCTGTCCTTCATGCCGTGTCGATGCGGGCTACGTCATCCCCGCCTCACTCGGCATGTGTGTGCCCTGCGCGTACCCCGACACCGAATCTGCCGCCTGAGCTGCGGTGATGAACGGAGAGACGTGAAGCCCACGATCAGCACGTTCAAGTTGTTCGGACACCGTGACATCATCCGCGACACCAAGCGCCTCGCCCCGGCCGCCGTGAAGTTGGTCGGCCGGGAGGTGCCGGGGCGGATGCCCCGGGTGGAGATCGTCGTCACCAACGCCCGGGGCATGGCTGAGCTGGCCACCGACGCGGAAATCGCGCTGGCCGGCTACGTCGACCAACGCACCCGCGACAAGCACCTCCGGCAGACGAACCGGCAGGCCCGCGACGCGGCCGGACGGGCGATAGCGACCCCGGGCGGTGGGGTGTTGCTGCTGGTCAACGCCGAAACGCACCGCACAACGGAGCACGTGGCGCTCACGCTCGTGCACGAGCTGACGCACGCCATGCAGTACAGCCGGCGCGGCGTCCGCGAACGCCACGTCCGGCACCTGCGGGGCGCGTTCGGCATCGAGCCGGCCGGCTGGTGGGCCAACCGCGAGCACTCCCGCAAGACGCGTGACGAGGAAGACGAGGCGTACGCCGCCGAACGCCTCGCCGCCCAGCTCATCCGCACTGCCGCATGACCCGGAGCACCGATCGAGCAGCCCTTTGCGTGCCCCGGGAGCGGGGCAGTCTGGAGACCCCGAAGCATGAGTGACAACGTCGTTCGACTGTTCAAGCAACCCGACGACACCGCGCCCGCGGTCGACTCAAAGCCCATACAGGCCGTCGACCGACCGCGCGTGACCCGGCGTTGGGTCCGCACCGGACACGCCGTGAAGACGGCGGCGACTCACGAGCGCACCAAGACCGTGGCCCGGGCGGTGGTCCGGCACGGGATGTATGTGCTGGGCGGGACGCGGATCGTGGTCCGTCGGACCTGGGATTCACGGACCACGGCCCGCTATGAGCGGCTGCTGCGGGCCGCCGAAGCGGCCGGGAACTACGAGGTCGCGGCGGAGTGGGAGGAGCGCGGGCAGCGCTTCCGGGAAGCGCGGCACCGCCGCAGGATGGATCTGCTGCGCTCGCCCGTCGTCGCCGCCAAGGGCGTCCTGGTCGGGACCGGGGTCGGCATCGGTGGTCTGATCGCCCTCGGAGTGGTGATGGCCATCGCGACGAAGGACGTGACCGAGGTCGTCACCCCGATCATGGCCGTGATCAACTTCATCCAACTGATGATCACCATTGTCACGGTGGTCTGGGGACCGCTGGTCCACATCGGCCCGTTTCTGCTGCTGCTCGCCCTGTGGGCTGTCGGCAGCAAGCAACAGGCTGCACCCCAGTGGGCCATGCCCGCCAACATCAGGTCGGGTGAGGGGGAGCCGATCACCCCGTCGATCGTGGTCAAGGCCCTGCGCGACCTCGGGGTGCCCGCGCTGCGGAACGCCATCAAGGAGATGGGCGACGCCGGGGCATCGATGTTGGGGCCGATCCGGATCGCCGGCTGCGGTGTCGAGGTCGACGTGACGCTCCCGTCGGGGGTCTCCACCAACGAGGTCCAGGGCAAGCGGCGCAAGCTGGCGGAGAACCTGTCCCGGCACGAGCACGAGGTGTTCATCACCATCCCTCAGGCTGCTCGTACGGTGCGGCTGTGGGTCGCGGACTCCGGCGCTTTGGATGAGCCGATCGGCCCGTCGCCGCTGGTCACGGACGAGACGCTGACCGCGGACTACGCCAAGGGTCGGGCCCCGTGGGGTCAGGACCTGCGCGGTGATGCGGCGGGCTTGAGCGTGTATCAGCGTCACCTGCTCATCACGGGCCTGTCGAACCAGGGCAAGACCGCCGCTCTGCGGGCGCTCGCCCTGTGGCTGGCGCTGGATCGGTCGGTGGAGTTCTGGATGGGCGACCTCAAGGGCGTCGGGGACTGGGCCATGTTCGACGGGCTCGCCTCCCGGCTGATCCAGGGGCCGACCGATGACCACGTCATCCAGGTCACCGAGATGGTCGAGGACGCGGTGGAGGAGATGAACCGCCGCATCCAGGCGCCTCCCGGCACGGCGTTCCCGCCGCTGATCGTCATCGTGGACGAGGCGCAGGTCGCGTTCATGTGCCCGGTCAAGGACGAGGACAAGCGCCCGTATGGCGGGTCCAGCTCCACCAGCCGGTACTTCATGGCGGCACGGAAGATCCACAACCAGGGTCGGGCGGTGAACGTGCTGCTGTGGCAGGGCACGCAGGACCCCACCGACCAGAACCTCCCCAAGCTGGTGCGCGAGGGTGCGCACACGCGAGCGTCGCTGGCGCTGGGCACCGAGTCGCAGGCCCGTATGGCGCTGGGGGACAAGGCCGTCGACGGCGGCGCCGCCCCGAACCTGCTGCGCCCGGGGCTGGACAAGGGAACGCTGGTCGTCGCGTCCGACGGGATCGAGATCCCCAAGGGACAGTCGTCCATCACGGTCCGGACGCACTACATCAGCACCGACGACGCTGAGGCCATCGCCACCCGGGCCAAGGCCCTGCGCGACGGGGTAACCACGCTGCACGTCATCGAGCGCGGGCAGGACCGTGACCCGCTCGTGGACATCGCCGGCGTGGTCGGGGACGCGTCGCGGGTGCTCACCCAGGACGTGCTCAAGCGGCTGGCGGCGCTGAACGCGGACGCCTACGGCGGCTGGTCGTTCATCGACCTCAAGCGCGTCCTGGACGGGACCGGTGCCGAGCCGTACAAGTCCGACGGCCGCATGGTCATCGGCCGTGACCGCCTCGCCCGCGCCCTCGCCAACCGCGACACGGACGGTTCCGCTTCCGCCGGCGAGTAGAGGGAGCCGCACCCGGCGCGGGTCAGGGAGGCAGGGAGAACTCCCTGACCCCCTCCCTGACCCGCCTCCCTGCCCCTGACCAGCCCAGATGATCCATCAGGGAGGCAGGGAGGACCCCAGTTCAGTACCCCCAACACCCCCTCCAGAGGCACCCCACCAGGGGGTGCCTCAGCCTCCCTGCGCCATGCCGAGAAGGGATTCCGCATGTTCCCCGACAGCAGCGTGCCTGCGCCCGTCGAGCAGGCCGTCACCATCCACCAGCCCGTGCCGGTCGTCCCCGTGCAGCCGTACGCGGCGCCGCTGATACCGGTCCAGCCGAACACCACCGTGGCGAGCGTCGTCCTGCCCGACGGCCGCGTCGTCACCGGCTACACCCTCACCCCCGCACCACTACCGACGACCACCGAGCCGCTGCCGGCCGTGTCACGGACCGCGGTGAACATCGCGTTGGGCGGTGTCGGCTTCGCCGCGGTGTGCGGCGGGCTGGTCCTGCTGACGACGTTCATCGCCGCACTCGCCGCGCTGGTCCATCAGCTCATCATCCTGGCCGCGGTCATCTTCGGTGGCTTCATCGCCGCCCAGGTCCTCCGCAGCGACAAGGGCGAGACCGGGACCACGGTCAACATTCACAAGGCCGTCTTCAAGCGCAACCACTTCCACGGGTAACGGGCAGGGGCCCCGGTGAGCAGCCACCGCCCCACCCCCGAACGCCCTGGACTGTGGGTGTCCGCCCCGGCCAGCACCGCCAATTGGGTGCGGCCCGCGGAACCTGCGCAGGCCGAATGGTGGTGTCGGTGCGGACTGCACCGCACTGCATCCGGACACCTCGCCGTGTCCCGACTGGTGGCCGAACACGGAAGCCATCAGGACCACTGCCCCGCCCGGCGCGAGCAGCCCTGTCAGCACTGCGGGAAGCCCACCACGCACCGCTCCCACGGCGCGCAGGGCTGGCCCGCTCACCCGGACTGCTACAGCGCGTGGGCCGAACGCCCCACCGAGCAGCGCCGCCGCGACAGGGCTGCCAAAGCCATCGGCAAGCGCCAGGGCCAACGGGCCCAAGCCCGCCGTACCCGGCTCGCGTTGGAAGCCCAAGGGTTCGACACCGACACCGCCGCAGCCCTCATCAGCGGTGGCCTGGTCCCCGTCGACACCGACGACTGAGCGACACACCAGAGCGGGCCGCCTCTCGCCAAAGACCGCGGCCCGCCCCGATTCCAGCACCCAGCAAGAGAACTGGAGACATTCAGCATGACCCACGACGCACGATCCGCGCTGCTGACGGCAGCATTAAGCGCCGCCGAACGCGGCTGGCACGTCTTCCCCCTCCGCCCCGGCACCAAGCGCCCGGCCCTGCACGGGGAAGCCACCTGCCCCCGCACCGGGCCATGCGCAGAAGGACACCGGAAGTGGGAGCAGCGCGCCACCACCGACCCGGACCGCATCCGCGCCACCTGGTCCCAAGGGCCGTTCAACGTCGGCATCGCCACCGGCCCCTCCGGGCTGCTGGTAGTCGACCTCGACATGCCCAAGGACAACAGCAGCGCGGACGCGCCTTCCGGCGCGACGACCTTCGGGGCGCTCTGCGAGCGCGCCGGACAGGCCGTCCCCGACACCTATCGGACCCGGACCGCGAGCGGCGGACAGCACCTGTACTTCACCGCCCCGCCCGGCATCCGCCTGACCAACACTGCCGGCACCGTGGGCCCGTTGGTCGACACCCGGGCATGGGGCGGATACGTCGTCGCCGCCAGCTCCACGACCCCCGCCGGACCGTATGAGGCCGTAGGCGGCCCTGTGGCCGTCCCGCTACCCCGATGGCTGCAAAGCATCCTGGAACCGGCCCCCAAGCCCGCACAGGCCCCTTCGGTGGCCGTAGCGGGGCAATCCCGCCGATACGCTGACATCGCGCTCGCCAACGAGACGCGGAACGTCGCAACGGCCCAACACGGCTCACGGGAGGCGGCGTTGTTCCGGGCCGCCCGCGCCGTGGGGCGGTTCGTCGCGTGGGGCGACCTCCCCCGCAGTGTGGTTGAGCAGGCTCTTCAGGAAGCGGGCGAGGCGGCCGGACTGCCGGCGTCACAGTGCCGCTCCACCCTGCGCAGCGCCCTCAACTGGTCCATCGCCCACAACCCGCGGCGCCGGGACACGGCATGACCACCCACACCCACTCCCCACTGAAGAGCATCCCCGCCCCCGGCCACCTCGGCCCCGCCACGCCGGCCCACGCGCCCGCGGCGAGTAGCGCGCCGAAGGTCGCCGCCGAAGGCGTCCTGTCAGCACTTCTCCCTGACCCGCAGCAAACCGACCGGAGGACCCTCCCCATGACCGACGGCGCGGCCCTACTCAACGAGGTGGAAGCCTTCCACCGACGCTTCAACGTCTTCCCCACCGAGTCCGCATACGTCGCGGTCGCCCTCTGGGACGCCCACGCCCATCTGATCGACTGCTTCGAGACCACACCCAGGATCGCTTTCCTGTCCCCCGAACCGGGGTCCGGGAAGTCCCGCGCGCTGGAGATCGTGGAACTCCTCACGCCCCGCCCGGTCGCCACCGTGTCCGCCTCCGCAAACGCCCTGTACCGGCTGGTCGACTCCGCCGCGGGTCTGCCCACCGTGCTGTTCGATGAGGTGGACACCATCTTCGGCCCCAAAGCGGGCGCCGATGAGGCCCTGCGGGGCTTCCTCAACGCCGGATACCGGCGCATCGGCGGCGCCCTGCGCTGTGTCGGAGAGGGCTCCAACCAAAACGCGCAGGTCTTCAACTCGTACTGCGCGGTCGCCATGGCCGGACTCGGCTCGCTGCCCGACACCGTGCTGACCCGCTCCGTCATCATCCGCATGCGCAAGCGCGCCCCGAACGAGAAGGTCGAGCCCTACCGCCAGCGCGTCCACGAGAAGCAGGGCCACGCCCTGCGCGACCGCCTCGCCAAGTGGGCCGACTCCGTCCGAGACCGGGTCGCCGGCGCCTGGCCCGACATGCCTGACGGCGTCACCGACCGACCCGCCGACGTGTGGGAACCCCTGCTCGCCGTCGCGGACGCCGCCGGAGGTCACTGGCCCAAGCGGGCCCGGGAAGCCTGCCTCGAACTCATCAGCGCAGCCCACGACAACGACGAAGCCTCCCTCGGTGTCCGGCTGCTCATCGACCTGCGCGACAAGGTGTTCTGCGGCATCGACCGGATGCCGACCTCAGCGGTCATCGAATGCCTGCTCCGCATGGACGACGCGCCATGGGGCGACCTGGACGACAAGCCGATCAACGCCCGCACCCTGGCCCGGCTGCTCGGTCAGTACGTCACCCCCGCCAACAAACCCATCAAGCCGCGCGGCATTCGCACCCCGTCCGGCTTCCCCAAGGGCTACTACGCAGAAGACCTCACGGACGCCTGGACGCGGTACTGCCCTCCCTCCCTCGGAGAATCCGCCACGTCCGCCACGCCGCCACACCCCAGGTCATGAGGGGTGAATCCGTGGCGGATACCGCCCCCGGCATCCGCCACACGCCCGCAGAAACCGCCACACAGCCCACCGTCGCCGGCTGACCGACCCGGCCCTGTAGGTGCCACCACACCTGCTCGATGTGGCGGCACCTATCCGCCACAAAACCACTATCCGCCACATGATCAAGGCTCTGACCTGCGATGTGGCGGCGTGGCGGACGTGGCGGATCCCTGGAAGCAAGGCAGAACCCAACTTCGACAGGAGTCGCAGGATGGCGCGCCCCCAGATGCTCAAACTCCCCGAGGTGCTGACCGAGGTCGGCATGAGCCGAGCCGCCTTCTACCGGATGCGGGCCCGCGGCCAGGGTCCCCGCCTGATCAAGCTCCCCAACGGTCAACTTCGCGTACGCCGCCAGGACCTCGATTCCTGGCTGGAGTCCTGCGAGCAGTACGCCGCCTGAGGAAAAGCACCTGCCTTAAGGGGGCCCACCATGTGGCGGGCCCCCTCAGTTCATGGAGGAGAGCAAATGCACAGCTACGACGTTCGCGTGTGGAGCATCCGCCGGCGAGCCAGCAAGAGCGCGCCCTTCCAGCTCCGCTGGACCGTGGACGGCAAGGTTCACCAAGAGCCATTCCTCACGAAGACGCTCGCCGACGCGCGGCGCGCGGAACTAATGACAGCGGCCCGGAGCGGGGAAGCGTTCGACACCGAGACCGGACTTCCCGTCTCCGAGATTCGGCAGCGCAACCGCGTCTCCTGGTACACACACGCCCGGGACCACGCCGCCATGAAGTGGCCCAAGGCAGCAGCCAAACACCGCGCGAGTATCGCTGAAAGCCTCACCGTCGCAACCCTCGCCCTGTGCCCAAACAGGAAGGGCCGCCCGGAGATGGAGCTGCTGCGACGTGCGCTCTACCAGTGGGCGTTCAACGCGGGCAGGCGAGATGAGACGCCCCCGGAGACGGAGGCGCAGGCTCTGGCGTGGGTGGAAAAGTACACGCCCGCCGTGGTCGATCTCGACAGTGCCAAGCGCATGCGCCTGGTCCTCGATGAGCTGGCCAAGAAAAAGGACGGTACGCCGGCCGCACCGAACACGATTCGCCGACGCCGCGCCGTCTTGAGCAACTGCCTACGACTGGCCGTTGAAAAGGAACTGCTACCAAGCAACCCCCTAAACCGCGTGCACTGGGAGCTCC
Source organism: Streptomyces sp. NPDC088733 (assembly GCF_044751185.1). Lineage (NCBI taxonomy): Bacteria > Bacillati > Actinomycetota > Actinomycetes > Kitasatosporales > Streptomycetaceae > Streptomyces > Streptomyces sp. NPDC088733. The sequence goes on along the minus strand of NZ_JBIVLH010000029.1, from coordinate 104,665 downwards.
CGAAGCCCGTAGAGGAACTGGACGAACGAAGCGTGGCCACGCCTGCCCAGGCGAACGCGCTGCTCAACGCCGTCCGAGTGCAAGGACACCGCGGTGATCACCTGGCCGCGTTCTTCGGGTGCATGTACTACGCCGCCATGCGGCCCGAGGAAGTCTCCGTGCTCAGCGTTGAACAGTGCACGCTCCCCCAGCAGGGGTGGGGCCGGTTGGACCTGGCCGGCGCCCGCCCACAAGTCGGCTCGGGCTGGACCGACGACGGGAAGCCCTACGAAGAACGTGGACTCAAGCATCGCTCTCGGCGAACCGTGCGCCGGGTGCCGATCCCGCCAGTCCTGGTCGCACTGCTACGCCGGCATATCGAGCAGTTCGGTACGGGCAACGATGGCCGGCTGTTCCGCGCCGTCCGAGGTGGGCCCGTCCGGTCACAGGAGTACGGCGCCGTCTGGAAAGAGGCACGCACACGCGCCCTCACACCGGCTCAGGTGGCCTCGCCGCTCGCACTCATCCCGTACGACCTGCGGCATGCGTGCGTGTCCTTCTGGCTGCGCTCCGGCGTCAGCCTCGCCGAGACGGCACGGCGTGCTGGACAAAGCATCGCTGTACTCCAGCGCTACTACGCGAAGGTGCTGGACGGCGAGGAAGAACGCATGAACGAGCTGATCGACAAGGGGTTCGCTGAGCAGCACCAGGACGACCGTCCGACACCGTGAATCCTGGCCGCAGGTTGGCCATACGCCCTGGTCAAAACCGAGATACGACCGATCCGGGGTGAGACAAGGTGAACGCCAGAGGGGGTGCCTCCGTGACGGAGGCACCCCCTCTGACCAGCACCTACGCTGACCTGGGCGGAGAGTGTGGGATTTGAACCCACGGTGACATCGCTGCCACGACGGTTTTCAAGACCGTTCCCTTAGGCCGCTCGGGCAACTCTCCCCGCGCCGCGTGCCCCGGAGGGGGCGTTGGCGCGGGGACAGCCTAACGGGTCGGGTCAGCTGGTGCTGTCGCCCTTGCGCTCGCCGAGGGTGAGGGTGGCGGTGCGGGTCTGGCCGTCGCGGGTGTAGGTGACGTCGACCTTCTCGCCCGGCTGGTGCTGCCAGATCTCGCCGATGAGGGTGGGGGAGGAGTCGACCACCGTGTCGTCGAACTTGGTGATGATGTCGCCGGAGCGCAGCCCGGCCTTCTCGGCGGGGCCGCCCGCGGTGACCGCGCTGGGGCCGGTGGCGATCTTGGCGCCCTCGCCGTTGTAGCTGGAGTCGACGCTCACGCCGATGACCGGGTAGATCGGCTGGCCGGTCTTGATCAGGTCCTCGGCGACGCGGCGGGCCTGGTCGATCGGGATCGCGAAGCCGAGGCCGACGCTGCCCGCCTGGGAGGTGCCGTCGCTGCTGCCGGTCGACTGGATCGCGGAGTTGATGCCGATGACGGCGCCCTCGGAGTTGAGGAGGGGGCCGCCGGAGTTGCCGGGGTTGATGGAGGCGTCGGTCTGTATGGCGCTCATGTAGGACGCGTTGGAGCCTTCGCCGTCGCTGGAGGCGATGGGGCGGTGCAGCGCGCTGACGATGCCGGTGGTGACGGTGCCGGAGAGGCCGAACGGGGCGCCGATGGCGATGGTGGAGTCGCCGACCGCGACCTTCTCGGAGTCGCCGACGGCGAGCGGGGTGAGCTGGTCGGGGCTGACCCCCGTGAGCTTGATGACGGCGACGTCGTAGCCCTGGGCGCGGCCGACGACCTCGGCGTCGTACTTCTTGCCGTTGGAGAACGTGGCGGTGAGCTTGCCGCCGTCGGCCGCGGGGGCGACCACGTGGTTGTTGGTGAGGATGTGGCCTTCCTTGTCGTACACGAAGCCGGTGCCGGTGCCGCTCTCCTGGCTGCCGGAGGCCTCGATGGTGACGACGCTGGGAAGGGACTGCCGGGCGATGCCGGCGACGGAGTCGGCGGCCCGGCTGAGGTCCTTGGGGTTGCCCGCGACGGAGATCGTGGTGGACCCGCTGTCGTTGCGGTCGGCGGCCCAGAAGCCGATGCCGCCGCCGATGCCGCCGGCGACCAGCGCGGCGACGAGGACGGCCGCGATCAGCCCGCCGTTGCCGCGCTTGCGCGGCGTCTCGGGGGCTGCCGGCACGGGCGCGCCCCAGACCGGGCCGCCGGGGCCGCCCGGACCCGCGGGCGCGCCGAAGGGCTGGGTCGGCGGAACCGCGGGCGGCGCGGCCGGGTGCGCGGCGTACGGACCGGCGTGCGGAGCCGCGTGGTGCGCGGCGGCGTGCGGCGGGGCGGCGTGGTGGTGCGGCGCCGGGGCATGCGGGGCCGCGTGGTGCGGGGCTACGTGCGGCGCGGCCGCAGGCTGCGGCGCCGGGGGCTGCACGGGGGGCGCGGCGGCCTCGGCCGGAGCCGCGTCGGCGGGCTTCGCGTCCGGGGCCGGGGCCGCAGCCGGGGTCGGCGCCGGGGTCGGCGCCGCGTCGGCGGGAGGAGCGTCGGGCGCCTCGGCCACGGCAGGCGCCGCGGGCGCGGCCTGCGGCGGCGCGGGAGGTGCAGCGGGAGCGGCGGGCTCAGCGTCGACGGGCGGCTGCGCCGGCTGCGTTGCCGGGACCGGACCGACCTCGTTCTCGGTGCTCACGGCTGTATCTCCTCCGGGATATGCGTTGTATGCCGTGCGTACGGTTGCGGTCACGGAGACGTACGACGGCCGACAGGATGGGGCCAGCTTTGCCCACCGGTTGTCAGACCACCGTAAACAGTCGCGAGCGGCGTCCGTGGTACGACCGGGCGGATGGCACGATAGCCCGGTGACCCAAGACCGCGCGATCCAGGTCGTCGCCCACCGCGGTGCCTCCGAGGACGTCCCGGAGCACACACTCGCCGCGTACCGGAAGGCGATCGAGGACGGCGCGGACGCCCTGGAGTGCGATGTGCGTCTCACCGCCGACGGCGTGCTGGTCTGCGTCCACGACCGCCGGGTGAACCGCACCTCCAATGGCCGGGGCGCCGTTTCGGCCATGGAGCTCGCCGATCTGCGGGCGCTGGACTTCGGGTCGTGGAAGGGGCAGCACACCGACGCCGAGGTGCCGGACCGCTTCGACGCCGACCAGGACGAGGCGAGCCGGGTGCTGACCCTGGAGCGGCTGCTGGAGCTGATCGCGGACACCGGCCGGCGGATCGAGCTCGCGGTGGAGACCAAGCACCCGACCCGCTGGGCGGGCCAGGTCGAGGACCGGCTGCTGCACCTGCTGGACCGTTTCGGCATGCTGCGCCCGCCGGCGGACGAGCCGCCGCGCGTGCGGGTGATGAGCTTCTCCTCGCGTTCGCTGCGCCGGGTCCGGCTGGCCGCGCCCGAGCTGCCGACCGTCTTCCTCATGCAGTACGTACTGCCCCGGCACCGCGACGGCCGGCTGCCGGCGGGGGTGGGGATCGCCGGGCCGAGCATCCGCATCCTGCGGTCGCATCCGGGATACGTGGAGCGGCTGCACCGGGCCGGGCACCGCGTGCACGTGTGGACGGTCAACGAGCCGGAGGACGTCGAACTGTGCGCGCGGCTCGGCGTCGAGGCCGTCATCACCAATCGCCCCAAGCAGGTGCTGGCCCAACTCGGCCGCTAGGCAAGGGCGGTGGAGCGCACCGCTCCGTTCGGGTCCTCACGGGTTCCGGAACTCGGCGCGCACCGGCGCGTTCGGTGCCCGTTCGATCGCTGTCTGTGCACCAAGAGATCGCTGTTGGCCGGTTTCCGGCGTGAAACGAGAGGGCATCCATCCGGTGGCGTGGGGTGAAGGAGGTCTCGGGGGTGGCGTTGGTGGTGGCCCAGGAGGTGCCGACGTCCTCGACCATGGCCCTGCCGCATGGTCCGACGGGTGTCGCTGAGGCGCGGCGCAGGCTGCGCAAGGAACTGTGTGCGTACGAGGTTCCGGAGCCGGTCGTCGACGACGCGGTGCTGATCCTCTCGGAGTTGCTCAGCAACTCCTGCCGGCACGCCCGTCCGCTGGGCGAGGACGAGTCCTCGGCGGCCGGCGGCAGCGGTATCCGCGCCGCGTGGCGCATCGACGAGGACGGGCTGCTGACGGTCGAGGTGACCGACGGCGGCGGTCCGACCCGCCCGCTTCCGGCCAGTCCCTCGCTCACCGCGCGCGGCGGCCGGGGACTGGGCATCGTCCGCAGTCTGTCGCTGCGCTGGGGGGTGCGGGACGCGCCCGGCGAGGTCACGGTCTGGGCGATGCTCGCGGTGCGCAGCCGGCACGCGCGGCGCGACGGCCTGGCGCCGCAGATCGACATCCCGGTCGGATTCGCGGACGCCTTCGAGGACCTTCCCTGACGACGGCCCGACCCCGCCGCGGCCTCCGGCCGCACGGCACCGGGCCCCGCCCCGGTCGCGACCTCCGCTGACGGAAGGGCACGTGGCGCTAGGCTCACGGCCGGAACACCGCCGTTACCGGGAGAGATCGAGCCATGGCGAACAAGCGCCCGACGAAGACGAAGGCCCCCGCCCGCCCCGCGCAGCTCGCCGACGGGGAGATCCCCGTCGTCGGTGCCCGGGAGCCCTGCCCCTGCGGTTCCGGGCGGCGCTACAAGGCCTGCCACGGACGGGAGGCGTCGCACGCGGTGGCGGAGCTGGTGCGGCGGCCGTTCGAGGGGCTGCCGGGCGAGTGCGACTGGGTGGCGCTGCGCGAGCTGGTGCCCGCGGCGACGGCGGAGCTGAAGCTGAAGGACGGGCTGCCCGAGGGCGTGCCCATGGTGACGCTGGCGACCGTACTGCCCATGGCCTGGCCCGGGTTGCGCCGGGACACCGGCCAGGTGCTGCTGGGCCTGCAGAACGAGACGGCCTCCGGGGACATCAGCCGCGACCTCGCGGAGACGCTGCTGCGCGCGCTGACGGCGGAGCCGGGCCACCCGGTGGACGGGATCCGGCCGGCGCCGTCCGGTCCGCGGCTTCAGGACGTGCTGGACCTGGACGCGCCGTTCGAGCCGGTGGTGCACACCGGGTTCGAGTTCTGGCTGGAGAACGCGGACGCCGCCACCGGCGAGGTCGCCGCCTCGCTGGAGCGGGCGAACGCGGCCGTGATCCCGACCGTGCGGCTGACCGGCGTGGACGCCGCGTACTGGTGCCAGACCCCGGAGAAGAACCACCTTCGCTGGGTCATGCCGCACCCGGAGGAGCGGCTGCTGGACGCGCTCGCGCGGCTGCACGCGGCCGGTGTCTCGTCGCTGGGCGAGGGCACGCGGCTGGTCGGCTCGTTCCGGGCGCACGGTCTGGTCGTCCCGGTGTGGGACCTGCCGGTGGGCGTGTCCGCGGAGGAAGTGGAGAAGCCGGCGGCGGCTTTCGGCGAGCGGCTGGCCGAGGTGCTGGAGCTGGACACCCCGCTGTCCGCGGACGAGCGCCGGGCGCGCAGCGGCCTCACGAACCGGCAGATCACGCTGAGTTGACACTCAGTGACAGCAGTGTGACAGTGTGAAGATCGTCGTGGTGATCCTGGTCACAGCCACCCCGTTCAGGGGTGAAACAGGGGCCGGAACCCGCGCACCCGGATTTGCGTTCGGGCGAAGTCTTGTTACCGTTTGAACAGTCCGGTCGCTGGTGCATCCCCCGTCGCCAGCGACCGGACGTTTCATTGTGCGGACCCGCTGCGCAGCAGCGGACGTTCCGCGTTCTCCACGGCGATCTCCGCCACCGCCATGTACGGCTCCGCGCCCTCCGGCACCGGCACCGTCCGCTCCCGCGGCGTCTCGCAACTCCCGCTGCCCAGCGCCGCGTCGATGGCACAGCGTGCCTGCACGGAACGGCCGTCGGGGAGCAGCAGGGTCAGCACGCCGTCCAGCCGCTTGCCCGTGGTGTTGTCCCAGTACGTGCGCGCCCATGTGTCGCCCTCGGCGACGACGGTGCAGGTCTGCGCCCGCAGCCCCTGCGGGGACACCGACTTCGGACCGCAGGATGCGGTCTGGCGTTCGGTTTCGGCCGACTTGGAGAGCCCGCCCAGCAGTTCGGAACCGCTGGACAGCAACCCGCCCTCGGTATCGGCGGACACCGGTTCGACAGGGACGAAGGAGCCCGTGCCGGCGGCGGCCGGGACGACCAGTGCGGCCGCCGCGACGACACAGACGAGGGCCAGCATCCGAAGGTTCGACGCGCGCATCATGCGCCGAACATAGCGGGAGAAAAGGGCGCTATACCCCGGGCCACGGGCAGTTGGCCGCCCCGTGGCCCGGCTCCTACCCGAAAGAGTGATCGCGCAGGGGTCTCAGTACGAGAGCCGGCTGCCGTCCGGTGCCGTGCGTCCCGCCTGCACCAGCGTGTCGACAATCACCCGCACCTGCGGCAGCCACGGCGCCCGCTGCCCCGGGTCCACGACCGGCCGCCGCTCCCAGCGCGCCCCGCCGGCCGCGACGGGCGACGGCGGCAGCACCGTGTAGCCGCCCTGGCCGTGGAAGCGCAGCGAGGTCGGCACCCACTCGTGCCGGTCGAGCAACTCCCCCAGTTCCTCCAGGGAGTACGGCTCCACCAGGACCACGACGCGGGTCGGGGTGGCCACCACCGGACCGGTGCGCACCCCCCGCTTGGCGAGCACGCCGAGCGCCCGCGCCCCCGCGACGGCCGGCAGGCTGACCGCGGAGACGGACCCGCCGGTGGCGAGGACGACAGGCTGACCGGGGTGGTTCGACCACCACCAGCGCACCATCCGCGGGTCGCGGGTGGCCGCCAGGAGTCCGGGGTCGTGCGGATGGGCGCCGGGCACCGGGCAGTCGGGGCGCAGGCAGGCGCAGCCGCCCCGCCCGTCCGTCCCGGCTCCGGGCACCACGGGCCATTGCCACTGCTCGGCGCAGGTGAGCGCCGCGCGCAGCAGCTCCGGACTGCTCTTGCGTCGCTTTCCGAGGATCTCACGCATCCGCGCTCGTTCCTTTCCGTTGGCGCTCAGGGATCTGCCCATGACACAACGTAATCTGGAACACACCGCTTACGAGGCAGCGCATCACGTCTCGAGCCGAGCGTGGAACGTGGCGGGGGGTGGCGCACACATGGCGCTTGTTCGTCCAGGGTGTGCTGCGTACTGCGATTCCGTGGTTTCGGTGGTGCTCCGCGTGCGGTCCCGCTGGCTGTGCAACACCCCGCCGTGGGGGGAGGGTCGGCCGTCGCCGTCTAAGACGCTCGGGCCGGGCGCCGGGTTCCTGAGGCCGCCAACTCCCATCCCGTACGTACCCACTGCTGTGGATATGACGCACTGTCGAACCCCTCCAGTCGACAACTAATTGTGGCACGGGGCGCCCTTTTCCAGCCATAGTCGTGCAACCCTTACGGCGCATCGACACCACCGCACCTACCTGGGCAATCCTGGACACGCCCCTGAGGAGGCGGTAGAAGGTAATGCATTGATAGCGGCGCAGAACGACTTGGGGGTTTGCGATGCTATTGACACAAATGCGCTGCTCTGCGGAGCCGCCGCCGTATCGCGTCAAAGGTCGCGAAAGCCGGCGACCATGAGTGCGGCGGGCCTTCCGAAAGTGGCCGGAATCAACCCACCCATTCCGACATCCGCGCACACTGCCGCGCCCGCGGTCGAACAGCAATCCCACCCGGACCAGCTGCCCGAGCAGGCCGGGACGGACGAACCGGCCGGTCAACCCGGCTCGCCGCAGGACGGCTTGGCGTCGTGGGCCGAGGACCTGACGACGCTGCACGAGCTGTCCGAACGCCTCGCCCGCACCTCCTGCGTCGAGGACGCGCTGCGCGAAGTGCTGCACGCGGGCGGCACCTTGACCGGCGCCCGGCGCGGGCTGGCCGCCGTGGGCCCGGCCACCGTCACCGGGCTCGGGCTCTGCCCCGCGGAGCTTGGCGCGCTGGAGACCGTCCCGCTGCCCGCCTCCCCCGGGACCGTGCCGGCCGAGGAGATCCACCCCGACCTCTGCCACGAGCCGGGCCTGGACCCGCGCCACCGCGAGGTCGCCGTACGGCTCGGCCTCGGCGCCAGCTACGCGGTGCGGCTGGCCACGGACAGCGCCGGGCGGCTCGGGTCGGCGGTGTGGTTCTACGACGAGCCCGCCGAACCGGGCGAGCGGCTGCGCCGCCTCATCGGCCTGTACTGCCGCCACGCCACCGAGCACCTGGCCCGGCTGGTCGAGCTGGACCACCTGAGGGCCACCACGGCCGCCCTGCGCGCGCAACTGCTGCCCACCCGCCTGCCCCGGATCCCCGGGGTCCGGCTGGCCGTCACCCACGTCGCGGCGCCCCATGGCGGGGGCGACTGGTACGACGCGATGGCACTGCCGGAGGGCGCCCTCGGGCTGTCCGTCGGCGGGGTCACCGGCTCCGGCACAGGCACGGTGGGCGCGATGGGACGGCTGCGGGCGGCCCTGCGGGCGTACGCGGTGATGGAGGGCGAGGACCCGGTCGCGGTGCTGTCCGACCTGGAGCTGCTGCTGCGGCTGACCGAGCCCGCGCGCTCGGCGACCGCGCTGTACGCCTACGTCGACCCCGCCGCCCGCCGGATCGCGCTGGCCGGGGCCGGGCACTGCCCGCCGCTGGTCGTCGGCGAGCGCCGGGTGGAGTTCGTGGAGACCTCGCTGTCGGCGCCGCTGGGCATGCTCAGCTGCTGGGAGGCGCCCGGCGCCGAGCTGCGGGCACTGCCCGGCGAGACGCTGCTGCTCTACACCGACGGGCTGCTGCACCGCACCGGCGACGCCACCGACCGGGCCGTCGCACGGCTGCACGCCGCGGCCTCGGGCGCCCCGCGCGCCGTACGGGAGGACCCGGCCCTGCTGGCCGACCACGTCCTGCGCACACTGCTGCCCGACGGCCGCGGTGCCGAGGACAGCAGCGAGGACCTCGTCCTGCTGGCCGCCCGCTTCGACTGACCCACTTACGATGGGTGGGTCTACAGCGAGGAGGCATGACGTGGCCGAGGACCGCGCTCCGGAGAACCCGGAAGGCGACGAGCCCATCAAGCAGCGGAAGAACGGCCTGTACCCGGCCGTCTCCGACGAGCTCACCCAGGTGATGAAGTCGGGCTGGGCCGACACGGAACTGCGTGACCTGCAGCCCATGGAGCAGGCCGCGTACGCCGCCAAGCGGCGGGCCGCCCTGTCCGCCCGCTTCCCGGGCGAGCGGCTGGTCGTCCCCGCCGGCAACCTGCGGACCCGCGCGAACGACACGGAGTACCCCTTCCGTGCCGGCACCGAGTACGTGCACCTGACCGGCGACCAGACGCAGGACGCCGTCCTGGTCATGGAGCCCAACGGTGACGCAGGTCACGATGCGACCGCCTACCTGCTGCCCCGGTCCTCCCGGGAGAACGGCGAGTTCTGGCTCGACGGCCAGGGCGAGCTGTGGACCGGCCGCCGGCACAGCCTGGCGGAGGCCCAGGTGCTGCTCGGGGTGCCGTGCGCCGACGTGCGCAAGGCCGCCGACGCGCTGCGCGAGGCGACCGGCCCGGTGCGGGTCGTGCGCGGCTACGACGCCGGCATCGAGGCCGCGCTGACCGACAAGGTCACCGCGGAGCGCGATGCCGAGCTGAAGGAGTTCCTGTCCGAGCTGCGGCTGGTCAAGGACGAGTGGGAGATCGGCGAGCTGCAGAAGGCCTGCGACTCCACCGCCCGCGGCTTCGAGGACGTCGTCCGCGTCCTGGACAAGGCCGAGGCGACGTCCGAGCGCTACATCGAGGGAACGTTCTTCCTGCGCGCCCGCGTCGAGGGCAACGACATCGGCTACGGCTCCATCTGCGCCGCCGGCCCGCACGCCTGCACGCTGCACTGGGTCCGCAACGACGGCCCGGTGCGCTCGGGCGACCTGCTGCTGCTGGACGCCGGTGTGGAGACGCACTCCCTCTACACCGCCGACGTCACCCGCACGCTGCCGGTGAACGGCACGTACAGCGACATCCAGCGCAAGGTCTACGACGCCGTGTACGACGCCCAGGAGGCCGGCATCGCAGCCGTCCGCCCCGGCGCCGCGTACCGTGACTTCCACGACGCCGCGCAGCGCGTGCTGACGGAGAGGCTCGTCGAGTGGGGCCTGGTCGAGGGTCCCGTCGACCGCGTCCTGGAGCTCGGCCTCCAGCGCCGCTGGACCCTGCACGGCACCGGTCACATGCTCGGCCTCGACGTGCACGACTGCGCTTCGGCCCGCACCGAGACCTATGTCGACGGCACGCTGGAGCCCGGTGTGGTCCTCACCGTCGAGCCCGGTCTGTACTTCCAGGCCGACGACCTGACGGTCCCGGAGGAGTACCGGGGGATCGGCGTGCGCATCGAGGACGACATCCTCGTCACCGCCGACGGCAACCGGAACCTCAGCGCGGGCCTGCCGCGCAGCTCCGACGAGGTCGAGCGCTGGATGGCCGGCCTGCGCGGCTGAGCCACGGCACGCGGACGGTGCCCCCGTTCCGTCCCGACGGGACGGGGGGCCGCCCGCACCGGCGCAAGGACCGCCCGCGGACGGGCGGTTGACGCCGTACCGGGACGGACCGGCTCAGGACACCCTGAGCAGGGCGTCGTCCCGCCACTTGAGGATCTTGTCGAAACTGACCACCGCCCCGTGACCGGGCCGGTTGTGGAAGTGGACATGGTCCACCAGCGCCTCGATCAGGAACAGCCCGCGGCCGTGCTCGGCGTGCTGGTCCTTCTTCGACAGCGGTCGTACGGCATGGTGCGTGCGGCGCAGGTCCGGGGCGAAGCCCGGTCCGGAGTCCGCCACCTCGATGCGGCAGCGGTCGCCCTCGATACGGGCCGTCACCCGGTACTCGCCGTGACTCGCGTGCTCAACAGCGTTGGCACAGGCCTCGCTGAGGGCCACGGACAAGTCGTACGAGATGTCGGGGTCCACCCCGGCGGTCTCCATCGTCCCCAGCAGGAGCCGACGGGCGAGCGGAACGCTCGCAGCCTCGCGCCGCAAATGGAGGGACCACCAGATGCTCATGCTCAGCCTCCTGGCTGCGGCTCGACATACCGATACGTATTGCCCCGAAACACGGTCGGTAAGCGTGGTGTTGACGTGATGACGCCCATACGGCCGATGCCCGGCCCCGGCACACGGGTGTACGCGGGCGGCCGGAGCTCATAGCACACCCCGCCGAGATGCGAGACCCCCTGCATACGAACGGGGGGTACGGTGAGATGATGACGCCCGTCATGGCCTCTCCTGTGCGCGTCGGCGCCGATCTGCGACTGCTGCGGGCCGCGGTGTTCACCGCGGTCTGCGTCACGCTGTCCGCGGTCGCGCACTCCCTCGCCTCGGGCCATGCGGTGCCCGGCTGGTCGCTGGCGGCCGGCTGGGTGGCGGTCTTCGCCGTGGCGGCGCCGCTCGCGGGACGGGAGCGCTCGCTCCCGGGGATCTCCGCGGGCCTGGCCGGCGGACAGCTCTCCCTGCACGTGCTGTTCAACGCGGGCGGGGTGTGCGCCCCGGGCGGCGCCCCCCGGACCGGCGGGATCCTGGAGATCGCCGGTCGGCTGATCTGCGGCCAGCGGGCCCAGCCGCTCTCCGGTATGGGCGGCATGAGCCACATGAGCGGTATGGCCGGCATGGGCGGCATGACGCACGCTCACACCGAGAGCACGATGCTCGCCTACAGCCAGCCGATGCTGCTCGGCCACCTGCTCGCCGCGCTCGCCGCGGGCTGGCTGCTGCGCCGCGGCGAGGCCGCGCTGTGGCGGATGATCGCCCTCGGCGCACGGGGTCTCGCCGAACTCACCGGCGCCGCCCTGCGGCACGCCGTCGCGCTGGTGCGCGCCCTGGTCGCCGGGGCGCCCGACGCGCCGTCCGCCGCGGCCGGCCCGCGCCGCCGCGTCGCCGACTCCGTGCCGCCGCACACCGTTCTGCTCCGGCACAGCCTCGCCCGTCGCGGACCTCCGGCGTACGCCCTCGCGGTCTGAACGCGACCCGCTCCACGGACGTAGGGAGACGGAGTCGCGTGCCGCACGCGTGCCATCCGTCACCCTCACACCTTCACCCGTGGAGTGTCTGCACCCATGAACGCCCTGAACTCCAAGAGCACCGCCGTGCGTCGCGCCGTCGCCGTCGCCGGACTCAGTGGAGCGGCCGTCCTCGCCGCCGCCGTGCCCGCCTTCGCGCACGTCTCCGTCCAGCCGAACTCCGCCGTCAAGGGCGGCTACAGCACGGTGTCCTTCAAGGTCCCCAACGAGGAGGACAAGGCGTCGACCATCAAGGTCGAGGTCAACCTGCCGGCCGACCACCCGATCGCGTCGGTCTCCCTCCAGCCCGTCCCCGGCTGGACGGCACAGGTCGTCAAGAGCAAGCTCGCCAAGCCGATCACGAGCGACGACGGCAGCATCACCGAGGCCGTCACCAAGATCACCTGGACCGGCGGGAAGATCGCCCCGGGTGAGTTCCAGCAGTTCCCGGTCTCGCTCGGCCCGCTTCCGGACGACGCCGACCAGCTGGTCTTCAAGGCGATCCAGACGTACGACAACAAGGACGTCGTCCGCTGGATCGAGGAGCAGCAGGAGGGCCAGGAGGAGCCGGAGCACCCGGCGCCCGTGCTGACGCTGTCGGACGACTCCGAGGGCGCGTCGGACGGCCACGGCCACGGCGCCGCCGCGTCCGCCTCTCCCGCCGCCGACACCAAGGCCGGTGGCGGCGAAGGCAAGGGCACTGCCGGCGAGCAGGCCGCGTCGGCCGGCACGAGCGACACCACGGCCCGTGTGCTGGGTGTCGTCGGCATCGTCGTCGGTGTGCTGGGCGTCGGCTTCGGCGTGCTCGCCGGGCGCCGCCGCGGCGCCGGTGGCGGCACCCCCGCCGTCTGACGCAGTATCGCCGGGTGACCGCCGTGCGCGGCGGCCACCCGGCGTCGTACCGAACTTCCTGGGGAACCCTGATGCGTACCACCACCCGGGCGATCGCCGCCGCGGCCGCCGTCGCCGCGCTCGCCCTCACCCTGGCCGCCTGCGGCGGCTCGGACGGCCCGTCGGACGCCGCCGACGCCCCCCTGGTGTCCACCGACGCCACACAGAAGGCCGCGACCGTCCTGGACACGCCCTTCGACAAGCCGGACATGGTCCTCACGGACACGCACGGCAAGAAGTACGACCTGGTCGAGAAGACCGCGGGCAGGCCCACGCTGCTCTTCTTCGGCTACACCCACTGCCCCGACGTCTGCCCGACGACGATGAGCGACATCGCCATCGCCAAGTCCAAGCTGCCCAAGGCCGAACAGGCCGCGCTCACCGTGGTCTTCGTCAGCACCGACCCCGAGCGCGACACCCCGTCGCGGCTGGGTGCCTGGCTGAACGCCATGGACCCGTCCTTCGTCGGCCTGACCGGCGACTTCGCCACGATCCAGGCGGGCGCCCGCTCGCTCGGCATCGCGGTGGAGAAGCCCGTCAAGGAGAAGGACGGCAGCATCACCGTGACGCACGGCGCCGAGGTCGTGGCGTACTCGCCGAAGGACGACAAGGCGCACGCGCTCTACATGTCGGGCACCACCTCGCAGCAGTTCGCCGCCGACCTGCCGAAGATCATCCAGGGCCGGACCCCGTGAGGCGCCCGGTGATGCCGGCGGCCGCGGTCGCGGCCCTGCTGGCCCTGGCGCTCGGCGCCGCGGCCTGCGGCTCCGCACCGGACGGGCCCGAACTCGAGGTCAGCGGCGCCTACATACCGCAGCCCGCGCTCGGGGACATGGCGGCCGGCTACTTCACCGTGACCAACAGCGGTGATCAGGACGCCCGGCTGACCTCGGTCACCAGCGACCTGGCCGGCGAGGTGACGCTGCACTCCACCGCGGGCAACGCCATGCGCCGGGTCGACGCGTTCACCGTCCCGGCCGGCGGACGGCTGACCCTCGGGCTCGGCGGGAACCACCTGATGCTGGAGAAGCTCACGCACAAGCCCGTGGCCGGTGAGGAGGTGTCCGTGGAACTGCACTTCGACGACGCCGACGCCATCGACGTACGGGTCCCGGTCAAGCCGGCGGGCTATCGCCCGGGGGACTGAGGAGGGCGCCATGAAGGACATGAAAGAGCTGGCACGGGCCGGGCTGCGACTGCTGGCCGTCCCGCTGACCGTGCTCGGCCTGCTGCTCGGCGGCGCCGCGCCCGCCTCCGCGCACGCAGCGCTGGTGAGGACCGACCCGGCGGAGGGCTCGGTGGTCAAGATCGCGCCGCAGCAGGTGCGGCTGACCTTCTCCGAGGGTGTGCTGCTGGCCTCCGACGCCGTCCGCGTCCTCGGGCCGGACGGCCGCAGGGCCGACACCGGCGCCGCGAGCAACGGCGGCGAGGGCAGCAACACGGCGGTCGTCGCGCTGCGGCCGGGGCTGGGCAACGGCACGTACACCGTGGCCTGGAAGGCGGTCTCCGCCGACAGCCACCCGGTGGCGGGGGCCTTCGTCTTCTCCATCGGCGCGCCCTCGAAGACCACGGTCAGCCTGCCCGCGCAGGAGGCGGGCGGCGGTGCGGTCGGGGCGCTGTACGACGCCGGACGCTACGCCGCCTATCTCGGGTTCGCCCTGATGGTCGGCTCCGCCTTCTTCCTGGGCGTGTGCTGGCCCGGCGGCGCGCAGCTCCGGCCGCTGCGCCGGCTGGTCGCCGGCGGCTGGGCGGGCATGGTCGGCGCGACGATAGCGCTGCTGCTGCTGCGCGCCCCGTACGCGGGCGGCGGCTCCCTCGGCGACGTCCTCGACCTCGGCGCCGTGAGCGACGTCCTGGACACCCGGCCGGGCGCCGCGCTGCTGTCGCGGCTGCTGCTGCTCGCCGCGTCCGCGGTCTTCATCGCCGTGCTCTTCGGCAGCTACGCCAAGCGGGAGGACCCGGTCGAGCGCCAGGACCTCGCCTGGGGTCTGTCGATCGGCGGCGGGGTCGTGGCCGTGGGCCTCGCCGCGACATGGGCCATGGCCGAGCACGCCTCGGTCGGCATCCAGTCCTCGGTGGCCATGCCGGTCGACATCGTGCACCTGCTGGCCATGGCGGTCTGGCTGGGCGGCCTGGCCACGCTCCTCGTCGCGCTGTGGCGCGGGCTGCCGGTGGAGCGGTCGGCGGTACAACGGTTCTCGCGCATCGCCTTCTGGGCCGTGGCGGCCCTGGTCGCCACCGGCGTCTACCAGTCGTGGCGCCAGCTCGGCTCCTGGGACGCCCTGGTCTCCACCGGGTACGGGCAATTGCTGCTGGTCAAGATCGGCCTGGTCGTGCTGCTGCTGGAGCTGGCCTGGCTCTCCCGGCGCTGGACCGGGCGGCTCGCCGAGAAGGCGAAGGCCGTGCAGCCGGTACGGAGCGCGAAGGCCTCCAGGGCCGCGGCCGCCGTCGCCCAGCCGGTGGCCGCGGGGCGGGGCGGCGACCCCGCCGTCCGTACCGCGCAGCTGGCCCGGCAGGAGGCGGCGCTGGCCAAGGAGCGGGAGCGCAAGGCACGCGACGCCGACCCGGAACGTACGGGCCTGCGCAAGTCCGTGCTGGCCGAGGCCACGGTCGCGGTCGTGATCCTGGGCGTCACCACCCTGCTGACCGGGACGCAGCCGGGCCGGGCCGCCGAGGAGAGCAGCGCGGCGGCGGGGGCGACCGCCCCGGTGACCTCGGTCCCCGAACCGCTGGACGTGCGGATCCCGTTCGACACGGGCGGCCCGAACGGCAAGGGCGAGGCGGAGGTGACGCTCGACCCCGGCAGCACCGCCGAGAACGAGCTGCACCTGCTGATCACCGCCCCCGACGGCCAGGCCCGCGACGTCCCCGAGGTGAAGGTCTCCTTCACGCTCCCGGCCCAGAAGATCGGCCCGATCCCGGTCACCCTGGGCAAGGTCGACACCGGCCACTGGAGCGCGGAGAACGTCCAGATCCCGATCGCCGGGCAGTGGACGCTCGCGGTCACCGTACGGACCTCGGACATCGACCAGGTCACCCGCACCGAGACAGTGAAGATCAATTGACGAACGACCCGATCCGCCGGCCGATCTCGCGGCGCCGCCTGCTGGGCACCGCCGGCGCGGCCGGCGCCGCGGGGCTGGTCGTGGGCGGCGGCTCCGCCGTCGCGGCGAACGCGGCCCGCGACGAACCGGCGGCGCTCGCCTCGGTGGGCGCCGCACGCGTGCCCTTCCACGGCGTCCACCAGGCCGGCATCGTCACCGCGGCCCAGGCGCACGGCCACCTCGCCGCCTTCGACCTGACCGCGGACGCCGGGCGCGCGGGCGCCGCCGCGCTGCTGCGCCGCTGGTCGGCCGCGGCCGAGGCGATGACGGCGGGCCGGGCGCCCGCCGGCGACGACCAGATCGCCCTGGACGCCGGACCGGCTGCGCTGACCGTCACCTTCGGCTTCGGCCGCTCCTTCTTCGACCGGACGGGCCTGCGGTCGAAACAGCCCGAGGCGCTGGCCCCGCTGCCGCCGTTCTCCGCCGACGCGCTCGATCCGCGGCGCGGCGAGGGCGACCTGTGGATCCAGATCGGGGCGGACGACCCGCTGGTCGCCTTCCACGCGCTGCGCGTGCTGCAGAAGCAGGCCGCGGGAACGGCGGCACTGCGCTGGCAGATGACCGGCTTCAACCGCGCGCCCGGCGCCACCGTCGTCCCCCGCACGACGCGCAATCTGATGGGCCAGATCGACGGCACCAACAACCCCAAGCCGTCCGACCCCGACTTCGGGCAGCGGGTCTTCGTGCCCTCCTCCGGCGCGCCGGAGTGGATGGCCGGCGGCTCGTACGCGGTGGTCCGCCGGATCCGGATGCTGCTGGACTCCTGGGACCACCTCTCCGTGGAGCGGCAGGAACGGGTCATCGGGCGCCGCAAGTCCGACGGCGCCCCGCTGTCCGGGGGCGGCGAGGCCGCAAAGCCGGACCTGAACAGGATCGAGGCCGACGGCCGGACCTTCGCCATCGCCGCCGACGCCCACGTGCGGGTCGCCGCCCCGGAGTCCAACGGCGGCGCCGCGATGCTGCGGCGCGGCTTCTCCTACCACGACGGTTTCCGCGAGGACGGTGCCCCGGACGCCGGGCTGCTCTTCGTGGCCTGGCAGTCCGATCCGCTGACGGGCTTCGTCCCCGTGCAGCGCAAGCTCGACCGCGGCGACGGGCTCTCCCGCTTCCTGCGGCACGAGGCGAGCGGGCTGTTCGCGGTGCCGGGCGGCGCGGGCCCCGGTGAATACGTGGGGCAGCGGCTGCTGGAGGCGTAGGGCGCGCGGCCGCACCTCCCAGGGGCCCTCCGGTGAACAACCGGTGGGCCCTTCGGTTGTCCACCGCGTTATCCACAGGCCTTGGGAGCAACCTGGGGATAAGTCGACACGTCCGTGATGGCGAGTAGGGACCAGATCGACAAATCGGCACAGGGGCGCCATCACGGCACACAGGCCCCCGGGTCGGCATTCGTCAGCCCAATACCTTCGAACAACTCGATAGGGGGAAGAATTCTCACTCGAAAGGGAGTGTGAGTAGGGTTTGGCCGGGGAATCCATGGGCCCGCGACCGACCGTCGGAATGATCGACTCCACCATCCACAGTTCATCCACACCCGCTGTGGACAAGCCGGTGGAATACCCGGCCCCCTGTGGATAACCCGTCCCGCCGGACCTGCTCCAACTACCGTTGTCCACAGGGCACATGCCCTCGGGGGAGGGACGTGCGGAATTCGGTTGACGGACACTTCAACGTCATTTTCGGCTGCGGTGCATTTCCGGGGCCCCGTCTTTCAAATCGGACATAACGCTACATAAAGCACTTAACTTGTCGCGTTCGGGCCCGTCGCACCGGTAGCCTGTCCCCGTGATTGACCTTCGCCTGCTTCGTGAGGACCCCGACCGTGTGCGCGCCTCCCAGCGCGCCCGTGGAGAGGACGTCGGCATCGTCGACGCCCTGCTCTCCGCCGACGAGCGGCGCAGGTCGTCCAGTACCCGCTTCGACGAACTGCGCGCCGAGCAGAAGACGCTCGGCAAGCTGGTCCCCAAGGCGCAGGGGGACGAGCGGGCCGAGCTCCTCAAGCGGGCCGAGCAGCTGAAGGCCGCGGTCAGGACCGCCGACGGCGAGCAGCACGAGGCCGCCGAGGAGGCGCAGCGCCTGCTGCTCCAGCTGGGCAACATCGTCCACCCCGACGCCCCGATCGGCGGCGAGGAGGACTTCGTCGTCAAGGAGGTGCTCGGCACCCCGCGCGACTTCGCCGCCGAGGGCTTCGAACCCAAGGACCACATCGACCTCGGCGAACTGCTCGGCGCCATCGACGTCGACCGCGGCGCCAAAGTGTCCGGCTCGCGCTTCTACTACCTGACCGGCGTCGGCGCCCTGCTGGAACTGGCCCTGGTCAACGCGGCCATCGCCCAGGCGACCGCGGCCGGCTTCACCCCGATGCTGACCCCGACGCTGGTCAAGCCCGAGGCCATGGCCGGCACCGGCTACCTCGGCCAGGTCGAGGACGACGTGTACTACCTGGAGAAGGACGGCCTGTACCTGGTCGGCACCTCCGAGGTCCCGCTCGCCGCGTACCACATGGACGAGATCATCGACGCGGCCAAGCTGCCGCTGCGCTACGCCGGCTTCTCCCCCTGCTACCGGCGCGAGGCCGGCTCGTACGGCAAGGACACCCGCGGCATCATCCGGGTGCACCAGTTCGACAAGGTGGAGATGTTCGTCTTCACCCGCCCCGAGGACGCCGAGGCCGAGCACGAGCGCCTGCTGGAGTGGGAGAAGCAGTGGCTGACCTCGCTGGAGCTGCCGTTCCGGGTGATCGAGCTGGCCTCGGGCGACCTCGGCTCCTCCGCGGCGCGGAAGTTCGACTGCGAGGCGTGGATCCCGACCCAGGGCAAGTACCGCGAGCTGACCTCGACCTCGAACACCACCGAGTTCCAGGCCCGCCGGCTGTCCGTCCGGATGCGCGACGAGAACGGCACGCGCGCCCTGGCCACCCTCAACGGCACCCTGTGCGCCATCCCGCGCACGATCGTCGCCATCCTGGAGAACCACCAGCAGGCCGACGGCTCGATCCGGGTCCCCGAGGTGCTCCGCCCGTACCTGGGCGGCCGTGAGGTGCTGGAGCCGGTGGCCAAGTGACTCCCCCGCTCCCCTACGGCCTGGTCGCGACCGATCTCGACGGCACGCTGCTCGGCCCCGACCACACCGTCTCCGAGCGCTCGCGCCGGGCGCTGGCCGCGGCCGCCGCGGCGGGTGCCGCGCACGTCGTCGTCACCGGGCGCCCGGTCGCCCGCACCCGGCACGTGCTGGAGTCGCTGGGCTACGAGGGCCTCGCGGTGTGCATGCAGGGCGCGCAGGTGTACCACGCGGGCGAGCGGCGGCTGCTGACCTCGGTCACCCTGGACCGGCAGACGGCGCGGCAGGCGCTGGAGAAGATCGAGGCGGCGACCGGCCGGCTGGCCGTGGCCGCCGCCCTCGACGGCATGGACGGCGACATCGTCCTCGGTCCCGGCTACGAGCTCTTCGAGTCGGAGCTGCCGGTGGGCCAGGTCGACGTGCTGGACGAGCTGTGGACGGCGCCGATCAGCAAGCTGTACATCCAGCACCCGCAGCTGAGCGACGACGAACTCGCCGAGGCGGCCACCGCGGCCGCCGGCGGCCTGGTCGGGGTCGTGATGTCGGGCGCCGGCATCGTCGAACTGCTGCCGCTGGGGCTGTCCAAGGCCAGAGGCCTGTCGCTGGCCGCCCGTCGGCTGGGCCTGACCGCCCCGGACACCATCGCCTTCGGCGACATGCCCAACGACCTGCCGATGCTCGAATGGGCCGGGTACGGCGTCGCCATGGGCAACGCCCACGCGTCGCTGAAGTCCGTCGCCGACGAGGTCACGGCCTCCAACGCCGAGGACGGCATCGCGGTGGTTCTGGAGCGGCTCTTCCCGGCTGCGTGAGCCCGCGGCAGGCGAGTCCGATCAGCAGCGCGGTGACGTGCCCGAGGTCGGTGTACGTCCGTCCGGGTTGCAGCAGCGGGTAGACGAGGCCGCCCGCGACGGCCGCGAGGTACGCCCAGCGCCACGGGGGAGGCAGCAGGTACGTGAGCACGCCCGCCACCCCGGCGAGCCCGTAGCTCACCCCGATGTCGACGGTGTGCGCCAGCGACGGGGACAGCCGGTCGGCGTGGATGCCGAGGAAGACGGCCTGCTGGCTGATGAGGGTCGCGCCGACGTGGGCGACGGCGACGACGGCGAGCCAGCGGCGGGTGCCGAGCCGGCGCTCGGCGGGGGCGTGCACGATCTCGTAGAAGAGGAAGTACACCAGGAAGGCCGGCGGGGACTCGATCCACAGCGCGCTGACGATCAGTACGCGGACCGGGTGGCTGCCCAGCTCTTCCAGGTTGGTGCTGTTGTGGTGCAGCAGGAAACCGCGGAGGTGCGGCGGGACCGCCGCGAGGACGCCGCTGGTCACCGCCAGGACGAGCAGCCAGGTGTGGGTGCCGGGGGTGGCGCGCACCCAGGCGCGGGCCTGCGCGAACAGCAGGCGCGCCGTGTCGCCCGGAGCGACACGGCGTCGCCTGCCGCCGGCGTCGTGCGCCGGCTCGTTCGATGCCATCCCCACCATCTTGGGGCAGGGACGGCCGAGGCACTCAGCCGGTTCAGGCCGCCTTGATCGCCGAGACGTCGAAGGTGAGCTTGACCTTGTCGCTGATCAGGACGCCGCCGCCCTCGAGGGCCGCGTTGTAGGTCAGGCCCCAGTCGGCGCGGTTGACGGTGGTCGCACCCTCGAAGCCGACGCGCAGGTTGCCGTACGGGTCGGTGGCCGAGCCGTTGAAGGTGAAGTCGATGGAGACCGGCTTGGTGGTGTCCTTGATGGTGAGGTCACCGTGCATGCGGTAGGTCTCGGCGTCGACCTGCTCGGCGGAGCTGCTGCGGAAGGTGATCTCCGGGTGGGCGGCGGCGTCGAAGAAGTCGCCGGTGCGCAGGTGCTCGTCGCGCTGGGCCTGGTTGGTGTCGATGCTGACGACCTTGATCTTCAGCTCGGCGGAGGAGTTGGCCGGCTTGGTGCCGTCGAGCTTCAGCGAGCCCTCGTACTCCGTGAACTGGCCGCGCACGGTGGTCACCATGGCGTGGCGGACGGAGAACCCGATCTCGCTGTGGGTCGGGTCGATCGTGTACTCGCCGGTCAGGTTCGCCAGGTCGGCGGTGGCCACGGCGTTCGCGGTGCCCGTGGTCTCGGCGTCGGTCTTGCGGCTGAACAGGCCCATGATGGCTTACTCCTCGTCGGGGGTGGTTGGTTTATGTTTCAACCTCTTGCACCGTAGCGCCATTCCCTTGAATTCTCAAGGAGGAGTGTGACGGAGCCCACTTTCGAGGGAACACCAGGAACCGCCTCCGGCGCCGGGCACGGGCGGCGAGGCGCAGGTCGATGCGCCGGGCGAGCTCCGGGCGGAAGAGGGCGACGAGCAGCCCCAGTGCGACCAGGAACACACCGACAGCACAGAGCAGCGGACTCTCGGACGTCACTCAGCACATCAGACAATCCGATGTGCGGCGACGCGAGGAAACAAGGCCGCCCGGGCGGTGAGAACCACCCGGGCGGCCCAGTTCGCGGCACGGCGGGGCTACTCCTCGCCGGCCAGCGTCAGGGCGCGCATCCGCTGCGCCGCGTAGCCGGTGGCCAGCACGGTGACGCCGATCAGCAGCACCACCGCCAGCGGCAGCCCCACGTCCGACGTGATCTGCCCCTCGCCCGCGATCCGCTGGGCCAGCGCCAGCGCCCACTGCTGCACGCTCAGCGTGCGCGCGCCCGGCACCAGCGAGCCGATCAGCGACTCCCAGATCAGCGCGTACACCAGGCCGAAGACCACGGCCTGCCGGGTCACGACCCCCAGCAGCAGGAAGAGCGCCGCGTAGGTCACCGAGGCGACGGCCGCGGCCACGGTGAAGGCCACCGCGATGCCCTGGCTGTTGCCGTTGAGGATGAATCCGGCGATCAGCGTCGGCACGGCGGAGAAGACCACCGAGACACCGATCGCGACCAGCAGCTTGGTGACGATGATCGTCGGCCGCGGGACGGGCTTGGCCAGCAGGTAGACGATCGACCCGTCGTCGATCTCCGGCCCGACGGCGCCCGTGCCGGCGAAGACGCCGACCAGCGGCACCATCGTCGCCAGGGCGAAACCCCCCAGGACCGACGTGGCGGTGGAGTCGTCGGCGCCGGTCAGCCCGCGCACCGCCGCCGAGATGAGGATCAGCAGCGCGGGAAGGGCGAACAGGACCAGGGCCCGGCGCCGGCCGAGCAGACCCCGGTAGGTCAGCCGGGCCACGGTGGGATTGAACAGTGGGAACACAGGAAGCTCCTCGTCCTATGCCGTGACCAGATAGGAGAACACGCTCTCCAGGGACTCGTCGGAGGGCGAGACCGTGAAGAGCCGGATGCCGCGCTCGCGGGCGACCCGCGGGAGAAGTTCGGTGAAACCGGCGAAGTCGATCGCCTGGATCCGCAGCGCCCGCTCCTTCCAGTCCAGCTCGATGGCGGCCGTGGAACCGTCCGCGATCAGCGCGGCGGCCAGCGCCCGGTCGTCGCTGGACCGCACCAGGTAGCGGTGCGGCCGGTCCGTCATCAGCCGGCGGATCTTGCGGAAGTCGCCGGAGGCGGCGTGCCGGCCGGCGACGACCACCTCGATGTGGCTGGCCAACTGCTCGACCTCCTCCAAAATGTGCGAGGAGAACAGCACCGTGCGGCCCTCGTCGCCCATCCGCCGCAGCAGCTCCATCAACTGCAGCCGCTGCCGCGGGTCCATGCCGTTGAACGGCTCGTCCAGCAGCAGCACCGACGGGTCGTGCACCAGCGCGGAGGCCATCTTCGCCCGCTGCCGCATGCCCTTGCTGTACGTGGCGATCTTGCGGTCCTGGGCGAACTCCATCTCGACGGTGGCCAGCGCCCGCGCGGCCGCGGCGCCCGGGTCGGGCAGGCCGTGCAGTTCCGCGTTGGCGACGACGAACTCCCGCGCGGTGAGGAAGTCGTACATCGCCTCCCGCTCGGGCACGACGCCGATGTGCCGGTAGACCTGCTCGTTGCGCCAGATCACCGTGCCGTCGAGGGTCACGCTGCCGACCGAGGGGGCCAGGAAGCCGCCCATCATGTTGATCAGGGTGGACTTGCCCGCGCCGTTGGGGCCGAGCAGACCGGTGACGCCGGGGCCGATCGTCATCGTCACGTCGTTGACGGCGACGACGTTGCCGAACCAGCGGGACACATGGTCGATGGACAAGGTGGTCACGACAGGACGGCCTTTCGGTAGCGGCGCATCAGCAGGCCGAAGGAGCCGGCGATCGCGGCGAGCAGGACAACCACGTAGGCCACGCCGGCCACCGCGTTCGGCGGACCCGCGGCGTCGACGAAGGAGGACGAGGCACCCAGCACCCAGGTCTGCGCCCCGTCGATCAGCGTGATCGGCGAGAACAGCCCCAGCCAGCCGATCACGTCCTTGTCGCCCTGCACGGAGGCGACCGCCTGGACACTGGTGACGGCGCCGTACGGGAGCGTGAACGCGGCGATGATCGCCGCGACACCGAAGCCCCGGCGCGGGGTGAGCGCCGCGATCACCAGGCCGACGCCCGCGTAGAGCATCGACAGCAGCAGCTCGGCCAGCAGGGCCTTGGCGAAGCCCGAGGTCTGGTCGAAGAAGTCGAACTTCCCCAGCAGCGCGCCGATGTAGAGGATCAGCACGGGGGTCGCGGTGAGGATGAAGATCGCCGTGGTGAGCGCAGTGAACTTCGCCGCGACGTAGTCGACCGCCTCGATCGGGCGGGAGAAGTACAGCGGCGTCACCTTGAAGCGCAGGTCCAGCGAGACCGCCTGGGGGGCCTGCGCCGCCAGGAAGAGGCCGATCACCGCCTGCATGATGATCGCGTACCGCGTGTACTCGATCGGCAGTTCGGTCATCTTCGTGCCGATCGCGACGGCCACGATGATCGCGGCGGGCGCGCACATCACCGCGAACAGCATCATCGGCAGCACCTTGGACTTCACAGACCGGCCCAGTCCGTAGGCACCGCGCAGGCTCTGCGTGTACAGCGAGCGCCTGGCGTACGCGCGGCCCAGCCGCGGCCCGTCGTAGTGCCGGTACCCGATGTCGTGAATGACGTCCTGGGCGCCGCCGGCAGCCGGCCCGCGTCCCTCAAGCTGCGTCACGGTCGTCCCCTCCCCGGAAGATCTCGGCGATGCGGTGGCGGCGCTGCTCCATCCGGACCAGGCCGGAGCCCAGTTCGGCGACGGCGTCGCGCACGGTGTCGTAGGTCTCGTCGCCGTCGATGTCGACATGCAGCAGATGGCCTTCGGCGTGGGCGTTCAGCCCCGCGGCGGTGAGCTTCTGCAGCAGCTCCTCCTCGTGGTCGGTCACCTCGACCGCGAGGGAGGCGGTGGCCTGCGTGAAGTCACTGGTGGAGGAGGCGCGCAGCAGCTGTCCGCCGTCGATCACGACGATGTGGTCGCTGGTGCGCTCCAGCTCGCCGAGCAGGTGCGAGGTGACGAGGACGGAGATGCCGAACTCGGTGTGGACACGCCGGATCAGCCCGAGCATGTCGTCGCGGCCGACGGGGTCCAGCCCGTTCGTCGGCTCGTCGAGCAGCACCAGTCGCGGATCGTGCACCAGGGCCTGGGCCAGCTTCACGCGCTGCTTCATGCCCGTCGAATAGCCGCCCATGGGGCGGTAGCGCTCCTCGTACAGCCCGACATGGCGCAGCGTGTCGGCGGTCCGCTCACGCGCGGCCGTCGGCGGCAGCCCGGACATACGGGCCATGTGCACGACGAACTCCGTCGCGGAGACGTCCGGCGGCAGGCAGTCGTGCTCCGGCATGTACCCCACGGCGGCACGGATGTCCGCACCCTGGGTCGCCACGTCCATGCCCAGCACCGCGGCGCGGCCCTCGGTGGCCGGCGACAACCCGAGCAGGATCTTGATCAGGGTCGACTTGCCGGCCCCGTTCGCACCCACCAACCCGGTCACCCCGGGTTCGATGTCCACGGTGAGCCGGTCCAGAGCGGTCACCCTCGGGTACCGCTTCGTCAGGCTTTCAGCAGCGATCACAGTCACACCACGAACCTAGTGGTGCGAACCACACCCGTCGTCAGCCTCGGGGGTAGTCGTCCCTAGTCCTTGGGACGGATGTTCCCGTAGGGGACGGGCGATCACCGACTACATTGCGGCCGGCGGGCATCTCGTGCGGGAGGGGCGTGAACGGGCGTGGAGAGCGTCGGGAACGTGGGGAACGGGGAGAAGCGGGAAATCATGGGGAACCCGGAGAACACGGGCGGTCCTGCGGGCTCGCGGGGCCCGGGGAGTACGCGGCGCTCACGGGGTTCGGGGAGCGGGCAACGGGGCATCGTCGGGACGGTCCTGCACGTGCTGCGCCGCAGACCGGCGCTGTTGTGCTTTCCGGCGCTGAACGCGGTGGTCCTCGCGGTCCTCCTGCTCATCGCGTGGCTTCAGCCGCTGCGGGGCATCTGGGAGCGCGCGCGGCTCGACCAGGCGCCCACCACGGGGCAGTTCATGGCGCTCCTGGTGTTGTTCTTCCTGCTGTCCGGCACCAGTACGTACTTCACCGCGGCATTGCTGCACTCCGTCCACGCGCTGGGGCAGGACCTGCGCCCCGCCGTGCGCGTCTCGCTGCGGGCGGCGCTGCGGCGACTGCCGACGCTGCTGGCATGGTGCCTGCTCGGCAGCAGTCTCGGGATGGTGCTGCGGGTCCTGGAGTCGACCGCGGGAGTGTCCTGGATCTTCGAACTGGCCGGGACGTCCTGGTCGTTGTGGACCTTCTTCGTGCTGCCCGTGATCGTCGTCGAGGGCACCGGCCTCTTCACCGGCCTGCGCCGCTCAATGACACTGGGCCGGGCGGAGCTGGGCAACTGGGTGGCCGGCGGGATACGTCTGGCCCTGACAACCGTCCTGGTGGTGATCATCGCGATCATCGCCCTCATCCTCGCGGTCGAAACGGACAGCGTGACGGTCCTGGTCGCCGCGGCAGGCTGCGTCGTCGCACTGTTCCTCGCGACGGGTCTGCTCTCCGCGACCGCTTCCGGCATCTACCGCATGGCGCTCTACCAGCGGGCGGTGGCACGTCGGCCGGCCTGACCGGCTTGCCCTGCCGTACCCGTCGGGGCTGCCGGGGCTGCCGGGTCCGGACATGAGATCCGGTCCCGCGGTCCGTGGCAGCACGTGCGCGTCCGTGGCGCTCACGCGCACAGCGCCAAGTCGCCGCGGCGGTCGGCCGTACGGGCGTGCGCCTCGGCCGCGGTCCTGGCCGAGGTCTCGTCGGCACCTGCCGTGACCGCTTGGACGGAAGCGCCCTCACGGACCCTGCGCGAACCACTGCGCGGCACCGGGGAGGCGCCGTGGGCCTCGGCGCGGATGCGCTGCTTCATCGTCGGCGGCAGCGACAGTTCGCGCAGGCAGTCGGCGATACGGGGGGCGAGGAGGTGTGCGTCCGACGATTCGGGCGACGACGTGGACCCGGGCGACGCGCCTGCCGGTGTCGGCGCCGATGCCATCGCGGCACGGTGGGCGAGGGCAGCGCGATGTGCCGTGGCCTGCCGTGTCGTGCGGTCAGGCCGGGGCCGCGGCCTGGCGGCGGGAACGAGATGACTCGCGGACCGGGCGCGGGGCGGCCGCACGGGTTCGCGGCGTTCGGCTGCCGCGCCCGTGGGTGGTGCCTTCACCTCCCTGCCGGTCTCGGCGAGCAGCGCCTCCACCAGGGAGAGCGGGGCGGCCTCCGGTCGCGGGGCGACGGCGGCGGTGCTACGGCGGGCCGGGACGGCGAAGCCGAGACCGGCGATCACCTTGAGCAGGAGCGTGACGAAGGCGTTCCAGAACGCCTTGGCGTGATTGTTTGCAGCCATTGACCTCTCACTTCCTCGTGAGTCGGGGAGCGACTAGTCCGATGATGCGGAAGTGAGCACGAAATGCCCGGAAGCGCACCTCGGGAGTGGCGATATTCGGATCAACACCACCCGGGTGGCCCAAGCGGGGCCCCATCGAGCCCGTTCGGAGGCCCGCTCACCTGACAATCTCCCGAGTTGCGGGCTCCGGAGGCCGGTGTTATTTCCCGGTAGTCCCCGTGGCCCGCTTGGGGCGGGACGCGGTGACGGGGTCCCGCACGACCCGCGCCACGTGCCGTCGGCGTGGAGAACCACCCGTCATGGCGAAGCCCGGCAGGCCCTTCCAGGCGGCGGGTAGGTTGGCCGCCGTGCCCTTCCGCTTCTCCTTCACAGCCCCCTCGGCGCCCGCGGTCGCACGCGTTCGCGCGACGCCGCAGGAACCCCTCGAAGACCTTGATGACTACTGCTACCTGGCCATGGTCGGATGCGGGGTCCTGGCCCGGACGGACGCCGCCTTCCACATCGGCGGATTCGGCTGGGACGACTGGCACTTCGATGTGGGCTACGACATGTCGGCCTTCGTCGAGGAGCTGCCCGGGCTGATCGACGGCCTGCGCGCGGGCCGGGAGACGGAGTTGGACCTCTATCCGCAGGGCGTGGAGCGCACCTTGACGTTCCGGCCCGACGGCGAGCGGGTGCGCATCGGTTGCGTGTCACGGACGTCCTGGGTGCCGCGACCGGATGTCGAGGTGCGCGCAGCCGACGAGCTGATGGACGACTGCGTCCGGCTCGCCACTGACGTCGCGACCGCCATTGCGGCCGTCGCGCCCGCGCTCGCCCCTCTGCCGCCGTTCGAAAGCTGGTTGCGAGGAGACGTCTGACGCCCGGGCCGTATGGTCGTCCTATGCGTCTGAGCACTGTGATTCTGCCGATCTACCGTTGGACCGCGGAGGGGCGGGAGGTGTGGCGGCGGGCCGAGCAACTCGGCTTCCACACCGGCTGGACCTACGACCACCTGTCGTGGCGGAGCTTCCGGGACCTGCCCTGGTACGGGGCGGTGCCGACGCTGACGGCAGCGGCCGCGGCGACGGAGCGGATGCGGCTGGGAACGCTGGTGACCTCGCCCAACTTCCGGCACCCGGTGACACTGGCGAAGGAACTCATCACCGTGGACGACATCAGCGACGGCCGCCTCACGCTGGGCATCGGCGCCGGCGGGACCGGCTTCGACGCGACAGCGCTGGGGCAGGAGGCGTGGACGCCGCGGGAGCGGGCGGACCGCTTCGGGGAGTTCGTGCCGGTGCTGGACCGGCTGCTGACCGAGCCGGTCGTGGACCACGAGGGGGAGTTCTACTCGGCGCGCGAGGTGCGGAACATCCCCGGCTGCGTGCAGCGGCCGCGGATCCCCTTCGCCGTGGCGGCCACGGGGCCGCGCGGAATGCAGCTGACGGCGCGCTACGGACAGGCCTGGGTGACCTACGGCGACCCCAAGGGTCCGGCGGACGTGCCGGTGGAGGACTGCCCGGCCGTGGTCTCCCGGCAGTTCGACAAGCTGGAGATCGCGTGCGCGGAGATCGACCGCGATCCGGGCGAGCTGGAGCGGGTGCTGCTCACCGGGTCGACGGCGGAGCGCCCGCTGGAGTCCCTGGACGCCTTCGTGGACTTCGCCGGGCGGTACGCGGAGATCGGCATCACCGAGATCGTCCTGCACTGGCCGGTGCCGGACTCGGTCTACGCGGCCGACGAGAAGATCTTCGAGCGCATCGCCACCGAGGCCCCCGCGCAGCTCAGCTGAGGCTGAGCCCGGTCCCCCGCCGCCGCCACTGGGCGGGCACCACCGGTGACGCGACCGGCGGGGGACCGGCCGGGCAGACGTCGAAGTGGCTGATCCGGCAGGTGTCGGAGGGCACGGCGGACCGCAGGTCGACCGCGGTGCCGTCGCCGGCGACGCGCCAGCGGCGGCCCGCCGGGACGGCGGCGGTGAGCCGCTCGCCGGGCTCGATCATGATCCAGCGGCCGCCGGTCGTACGGTGCCACAGGGCGGCGCGGCCGCACCGGGCGCAGGTCGTGGCGGTGCCGGCCGCCGGGTCGGGGACGGGGGCGGGTATGTCCCCGCGGGAGGCGAAGCCGATCCCGTCCAGGACGGTCGCCACGGCATCGGCCAGGAGCACCGGCTCCCGGTCGGGCTGTTCCTCACAACGCGTCATGAGTGCCATGCCGCGATGGTGGCAGCCGCCACTGACAATGCCGCGGCACGGAATGTGGCGGTGATCGCACCCGCCCCCCGGCTGCAGCCATCGCGAGCCGGATGAGCGACCATGGGGCGGTGACCTCAGCCACCCAGCATCCCATGTCCCCGGACGCCCTCCGCGCGGTCCCCGCACCGCGGCTGATCGCCACCGATCTGGACGGCACGCTGCTGCGCGACGACAAGACCGTCTCCGCGCGGACGATCGCCGCCCTCGCGGACGCGGAGGCGGCGGGTGTCGAGGTCTTCTTCGTCACCGGCCGCCCGGCCCGCTGGATGGACGTCGTCGCCGAGCACACCGCCGGGCACGGCATGGCCATCTGCGCCAACGGCGCCGCCGTCTACGACCTGCACCGGGGGCGGCTGCTCGCGTGCTATCCGCTCGACGCGCGCGACGCGCTCTCCGTCGTCGCGGCCCTGCGCACCACCGTGCCGGGGACGACCTTCGCGGTGGAGCTGACCGGCGGCTTCGCGTACGAGCCGGAGTACCCGCCGTACTCGCCGGTGCCCGACGCGCTCGTGGCACCCGTGGAGGAGCTGCTCGGGGCGGCCGGCGGCGGCCAGCCGGTGCTGAAGCTGCTGGCCAAGCACCCCTCGATGGACCCGGACGTCTTCCTGCGCACGGCGCTGGCCGCGGCCGGGCAGTACGCGGAGATCACCCGCTCCAGCGCCTCGGCGCTGCTGGAGATCAGCGGCACCGGGGTCAGCAAGGCGACCACGCTGGCCCGCTGCTGCGCCCAGCTCGGAATCGGCGCCGACGAGGTGGTCGCGTTCGGCGACATGCCCAACGACCTGGGGATGCTGTCGTGGGCGGGCACCTCCTACGCCGTCGCCAACGCCCACCCGGACGTGCTGGCGGCCACCACGCACCGCACCACGGCCAACGAGGACGACGGCGTCGCGCGGGTCATCGAGCGGATCCTCGCCGCCCGCTGACGGCCGGGCCGGGCACCGTCACAGGGGCGCCTCCCACGCCAGGACGGTGCCCTTGCCGTCGGGGCCCGGCCCGAAGGTCGACTCGCCGCCCAGCGACTCCGCGCGCCGCGCCAGGTTGCGCAGGCCGCTGCGCCGCCCGGTCTCCGGGATGCCGACCCCGTCGTCGGAGACGATGAGCCGGACGCCCTCCAGGCCCTCGCCGAGCACGGCGGTGGCGTCCACGATCACCTCGACCCGGGTGGCCCCGGCGTGCCGCAGCACGTTGGACAGCGCCTCCCGGAGCGCGGCGATCAGGTTGCGAGCGCTGAGCGCGCCGACCCGCGAGTCGACGGGCCCCACGAAGCGCACGGAGGGCTGGAACCCCAGGCCCCGGGCGACCACGGAGGTCTCGCGCAGCACCTGGGCGCGCAGCCCCGCCGGGGCGTCGTCGCCGGGTTCCTGCTGGAGGGCGAAGATCGCGGTGCGCACCTCCTGGATGGTGGCGTCCAGCTCGTCGACGGCGTGCGCGATGCTCGCCTCGGCCTCGGGCGGCACCGACTTGCGGATGGCCCCCTGCAGCATCAGCCCGGTGGCGAAGAGCCGCTGGATGACCAGGTCGTGCAGGTCGCGGGCGATGCGGTCGCGCTCCTCGTACACCGCCAGCCGGTTGCGGTCCCGCTGGGCCTCGGCGAGCAGCAGCGCGAGCGCGGCCTGCGCGGCGAACTGGGCGGCGAAGACGTGGTCGTCCTCGGTGAAGGCCGGGGCACCGCGGACCCGCGGCAGGGCCAGCGCCCCCATCACGTGGCCGCTGCTCAGCAGCGGCAGCATCATGCTGGGCCCGAAGCGGGGGGTGATGGTCGCGCCCATGCGGTCGTCGGTCGCCGCGTCCTCGATGTGGACCGGCTCCCCCGCCAGCAGGGGCGCGGCGGCCGGGCTGTCGGCCTCCAGGACGGTGCCGACCAGGCCGGCCGGGTGGTCGGCCGAGGCCGCGACGACCTCCAGGCCGCCCTCGGCGGTCGGCAGCAGAACGAGACCCGCGTCGGCCTCCACCAGCGCACGGGCCTGCTCGGCGACGACGTCGAGCGCCCCGGCCCCCGGGTTGCCGAGCAGTGCCGTGGTGACGGCGCCGACCGCGTCGAGCAGCTTGGCGAGTCGTTCTGCCATACCGCGAGCGTAGGCCGCGAGCGGCCCTCACGCCGGTGCGGGAAGCGCCGCGGTCCGCCCGTCAGCTGCGCGTTCGCGCTCCAGGGTGCGGCGGAAGGGGCCCTCGGCGACGGCCAGCTCGTCGTACGTGCCGCGCTGCACGACCCGGCCGCGGTCGAGGACGACGATCTCGTCGACGTCGGCCAGTCCGGTGAGGCGGTGCGTGATCAGGACGGTCGTCCGCCCGGCAGTCGCGGCCAGCAGATCGGCGGTGAGGGCGTCGGCGGTGGCCAGGTCGAGGTGTTCGGCGGGCTCGTCGAGGACGAGGACGGGGAAGCCGGCGAGCAGGGCGCGGGCCAGGCCGAGGCGCTGGCGCTGGCCGCCGGACAGGCGGGTGCCGTGCTCACCCACGGGGGTGTCGAGGCCGAGGTCCAGCCGGGCGGCGGCCAGGGCGCCGGTCAGCTCGGCGTCCGGGGCCCCGGGGCGGGCCATCCGCAAGTTCTCCCGGACCGTGCTGTCGAAGGCGTGCGCGTCCTGCGCGCACAGCCCGACCATGCGGCGGACGGCGTCGCCGTCCAGGGTCGTCGCGTCGGTCCCGGCGAGGGTGTAGGAGCCGGACTCGGGGTCCAGGAAGCGGAGCAGGACGTGGGCCAGGGTCGTCTTGCCCGCGCCGGAGGGGCCCACGACGGCGACGCGGCGGCCGGGGGTCAGCTCCAGGTCCACGCCGTCGAGGGCGGGTGCCGCCTGCCCGGGGTGCCGGGCGGTCAGGGCGCGCA
Organism: Streptomyces sp. NPDC088733; assembly: GCF_044751185.1. Taxonomy (NCBI): domain Bacteria; kingdom Bacillati; phylum Actinomycetota; class Actinomycetes; order Kitasatosporales; family Streptomycetaceae; genus Streptomyces; species Streptomyces sp. NPDC088733. The sequence continues at coordinate 72,917 of NZ_JBIVLH010000029.1, read as the reverse complement.
GCACCACGGGGTGCGGCGTCCGCGGCGGCCGGGCCGGGTGCTCCGGCTCGCGGACCGGCTCGGGGGTGTCGAGGACGTCGTGGACGCGCTGTGCGGCGCGCAGGCTGCGGCGGCGGTGCTGGGCGGCGGCGGGCAGGCTCGTGACCGCCTCGAACGCGGCGAGGGGGGTGAGTACGACCACCGCGAGCGCGAGGCCGCCGAGCCGGCCGGCGGCGGCCGCCTGCACCCCGGCGACCGCGCAGGCGACGACGGTCAGCCCGGTCAGCAGGGTGCCCAGGCCCGTGCCGAGCGCCGCCCCGGCGGCCGAGCGGGCCGCGATCCGGGTCAGCGCGCGGTCCGCGTCGGCGGCCTTCGCGCGCTGTGCGGGCAGGGCCCCGGCGACGGTCGACTCGGCCGTGCCGGTGAGCACGTCGACGACCCGGACGGCCAGTTCGCCGCGTGCCGGGGCCAGGGCGCGCTCCGCCCGCCGCGACAGGGCGGCGGACAGCGCCGGTACGGCGGCGCCGGCCGCGAGCAGCCCCACGGCGAGGGCGGCGCCGGCCTCCGGCAGCAGCCAGGCCGTGAGCCCGGCCGCCACGGCGCCGGTGACCGCGGCCGCGGAGGCGGGCAGCAGCCAGCGCAGGAAGTAGTCCTGGAGGGAGTCCACGTCCGCGACGAGGCGGGAGAGCAGGTCCCCGCGGCGGACGTCCCGCAGCCCGGCCGGCGCGAGGCGTTCCAGCCGGCGGTAGACGGCCACCCTCAGGTCGGCGAGCGCGCGGAACGTGGCGTCGTGCGAGACCAGGCGCTCCGCGTACCGGAACGCGGCCCGTCCGATGCCGAACGCGCGGGTCGCCGTCACCGCGACCATCAGGTAGAGCACCGGCGGCTGTTGGGAGGCCCGGGCGATCAGCCACGCGGAGGTCGCCATCAGGCCCACCGCGCTCAGCAGCGCGAGCGCCGCCAGCACCACGGCGAGCGCGAAGCGCGGCCGCAGCGGGGAGGCCGCGGCCCGCACCCGCCGTGCCGCGCCGGCCTCCCCCGGCTGGGTCGCGGCGGTGTGGACAGGCTCAGCAAGTTCGGCGGGTTCGGCGGGTTCGGCGGTCACCGGCGTACGGGTGGGGAGCGCGGCGGCCGGCACCGGAGGGCGCACGTCCGCGCGTACCGGGCCGTCGCCGAGCCGGATCTCGCGGTCCGCGATCGCCAGCAGCGCGGGGCGGTGGACGACCAGGACGACAGTGCGGCCGACGGCGAGCCGCCGGACCGCGTCGACCACGGCGGCCTCCGTGTCCCCGTCCAGTGCCGCCGTGGGCTCGTCCAGCAGCAGGACGGGCCGGTCGGCGAGGAACGCGCGGGCGAGCGCGACGCGTTGGCGCTGTCCCGCGGAGAGCCCGGCGCCTGCCTCGCCGACCCGGCGGGCGGGGTCGAGTTCCGGTGCGCCCGCCTCGCGGAGGGCGGCGCGCACCGTCGCGTCGTCGGCGTCCGGCCGGGCGAGCCGGACGTTGTCGGCGAGGGTGCCGGCGAAGAGGTGGGGCCGCTGGGGGACCCAGGCGATGTGCCGGTGCCAGTCGGCGAGTTCGAGGTCGTCCAGGGCGGTGCCGCCGACCAGGACGCGCCCGGCGGTCGGCCGGGTGAAGCCGAGGAGCACGCTCAGCAGGGTGGACTTGCCGGCCCCACTGGCCCCGGTGATCGCGACCGTCTCGCCGGGGGAGACCCGCAGGGACACCGGGGCGAGGCGGCCGGCGACGGCCAGGTCCTCGGCCTCGACGGCCGCGGTGCGCGGGTCGGGGGCGGCGGCGTCGCCGCGGGGCGGGGCGGGGGTCTCCAGGAGCGCGAAGACCTCGTCCGCGGCCGACAGTCCTTCGGCGGCCGCGTGGTAGTGGGTGCCGACCTGCCGCAGCGGCAGATAGGCCTCGGGGGCGAGGACGAGGATGACCAGCCCGGTGTAGAGGTCGAGTTCGCCGTGGACGAGGCGCATCCCGACGCCCACCGCGACAAGGGCCACGGAGAGGGTGGAGAGCAGTTCGAGGGCGAAGGAGGAGAGGAAGGAGATGCGCAGCGTCCGCATCGTGGCGCGCCGGTAGTCGGCGGTGACGGCGCGGATGGACTCGGCCTGCGCCTTGGCGCGGCCGAAGACCTTGAGCGTGGGCAGGCCGGCGACGACGTCGAGGAAGTGGCCGGACAGCCGCGCGAGCAGCCGCCATTGGCGGTCCATGTGGGCCTGGGTGGCCCAGCCGATGAGGGCCATGAAGAGCGGGACGAGGGGCAGGGTGAGGGCGATGATGAACGCCGACACCCAGTCCTCGGTGACGATCCGGGCGAGCACGGCGGCCGGAACGACGACGGCGAGCCCGAGTTGCGGCAGGTAGCGGGCGAAGTAGCCGTCCAGGGCGTCGATTCCGCGGGTGGCGAGGGTGGTGAGTTCGCCGGTCCTGCGGTCGGTGAGCTGGGCCGGGCCGAGCAGGGTGGCGTGGTCGATCAGCCGGTTGCGCAGGGTGGACTTCACGTCCGCCGCGGCCCGGTGGGCGCACAGTTCGGTGAGCCAGGAGACCAGGGCGCGGCCGACGGCGACCGCGGCGAGCAGCAGCAGCGGAGTGCGCAACTCGCCGGTGCCGAGGCCGTCCTGGAACCCGCCGACCACGATCTTCGCGAGCAGCATCGCCTGGGCGATGACCAGTCCCGCGCCGGCGAGGCCCAACAGGACGGAGACGGCGAGGAAGACGCGGGTGGCACGGGCGTACCGCAGCAGCCGCGGGTCGACGGGTTTCACGTGAAACAGCCCCTCGGGTCGCTCAGTGCGCTTCGGCTATGTGCTGGGTGCCGATCCGCTTGCGGAACACCCAGTACGTCCAGCCCTGGTAGAGCATGACCAGCGGTGCCGCGATCCCGGCGCACCAGGTCATGATCTTCAGGGTGTACGGGGTCGAGGACGCGTTCTCGACCGTCAGGCTCCACGCCGGGTCCAGCGTGGAGGGCATGACGTCCGGGAAGAGCGTCAGGAAGAGGGTCGCCACGACGGCGACGACCGTGACGCCGGACAGCGCGAACGCCCAGCCCTCCCGGCCGCGCAGGTTGGCCCCGAGTGCCCCGAGCAGCGCGAGCACCGCGACGATCACGGTGGCCAGGCTCGCGGTGTCTCCCCCGTGGCCCTGCGTCCAGGCCAGGAACGCCGCGGCGAGAACCGCGGTGAGCGCACCGGCCCCGGTGGCGAAGCGGCGGGCCCGCGTGCGGATGTCGCCGAGGGTCTTGAGCGCCGCGAAGACCGCGCCGTGGAAGGTGAAGAGGCTGAGCGTGACCAGGCCGCCGAGCAGCGGGTACGGGCCGAGCAGGTCCCAGACCTGCCCGGTGTACTCACCGGACCGGTCGATGGCCACCCCGTGCGCGATGTTGGCGAACGCCACGCCCCACAGGAACGCGGGGACGAGGGAGGTCCAGAAGATGGCCCACTCCCAGCTGCTCTGCCAGCGTTCGCCGGTCCGCTTGGCGCGGTACTCGAAGGCGACGACGCGGATGATCAGGCAGAGCAGGATCGCCAGCAGCGGCAGGTAGAAGCCGGAGAAGAGGGTGGCGTACCACTCGGGGAAGGCGGCGAAGGTGGCGCCGGCGGCGGTGATCAGCCACACCTCGTTGCCGTCCCAGACCGGGCCGATGGTGTTGATCAGCACGCGCCGCTCGGGGCGGTCGCGGGCGAGCAGCCGGGTGAGGACGCCGATGCCGAAGTCGAAGCCCTCGAGGAAGAAGTAGCCGGTCCACAGGACGGCGATGATGACGAACCAGACGTCGTGGAGGTGCATGCCGTCTCTCCCTAGTACGAGAAGGCCATCGGGCGGTCGGCGTCGGTGTCGCCGCCGATCTTCGTGGGGGGATTCAGGTCCGTCTCGGTGAGCTCGGGGGGTCCGGCCTTGGCGTACTTGACCAGGAGCCTGATCTCGACGACGGCGAGGACGGCGTAGAGCGACGTGAGCACGATCAGTGAGGTGAGCATCTCGGCGGTGGAGACGCCGGGGGAGACCGCGTCCTTCGTGCGCAGCAGTCCGTAGACCACCCACGGCTGGCGGCCGTTCTCGGTGAAGATCCAGCCCCAGGAGTTGGCGATCAGGGGGAAGCCCATGGTGAGCAGCCCGATCCGCCAGTACCAGCGCGACAGCTTCGGGGAGAGGGCGGTGTTCCTGGTGAGCATCAGGTGCGGAGGCTCGTCGTCGGCGGTGCGCCGGTCCTCGGCGAGCCAGAACCTGCGGCGGGTGAGCCAGAGTCCCGCGAGGCCGACCGCGAAGGACGTCATGCCGAAGCCGATCATCCAGCGGAAGCCCCAGTAGGCGACGGGGATGTTGGGGCGGTAGTCGCCGGGGCCGTACTTCTGCTGTTCGGCCTTGTTGACGTCGTTGATGCCGGGCACGTACGAGTCGAAGTCGTCATGGGCGAGGAAGGACAGCACGCCCGGGACCTCGACGGCCACGGTGTTGTGGCCCTTCTCCACGTCGCCGTAGGCGAAGATCGAGAAGGGGGCCGGGAACTGCCCGTCCCACAGGGCCTCGGCGGCGGCCATCTTCATGGGCTGCTGCTGGTACATCACCTTGCCCAGCCGGTCCCCGCTGAGGGCCGTGAGCAGCCCGGCGACGACGGCGGTGACCAGGGCGAGGCGCAGCGAGGTCCGCATGACGGCGACGTGCTTCTTGCGGGCCAGGTGGTAGGCCGATATGCCGATCATGAACGCGGCACCGGTCAGGAAGGCCGCGGTCAGCGTGTGGAGGACCACCACGACGGTGGTGTTCTGGCTGAGCACGGCCCAGAAGTCGGTGAGTTCGGCGCGGCCGGTGGCCTTGTTGTAGCGGTAGCCGACCGGGTGCTGCATCCAGGAGTTGGCGGCGAGGATGAAGTACGCCGACAGGATCGTGCCGAGCGAGACCAGCCAGATGCAGGCCAGGTGGAGCTTCTGCGGGAGCTTGTCCCAGCCGAAGATCCACAGGCCGATGAAGGTGGACTCGAAGAAGAAGGCGATCAGCGACTCGAAGGCGAGCGGGGCGCCGAAGACGTCGCCGACGAAGCGGGAGTAGTCCGACCAGTTCATGCCGAACTGGAACTCCTGGACGAGGCCGGTGGCCACGCCCATGGCGATGTTGATCAGGAAGAGCTTGCCCCAGAACTTGGTCGCTCCCAGGTACTTCTCCTTGCCGGTGCGGACCCATGCCGTCTGCAGGCCGGCGGTCAGGGCCGCGAGGGAGATCGTCAGGGGGACGAAGAGGTAGTGGTAGACGGTGGTGATGCCGAATTGCCATCGCGCGACGGCCACGGAGTCGAGTGCCAGCTCCACGTCACGCCTCCTGTTCTGGTGCGCTTGTGAAAGTGAACGCATTCACAAGCTCAGTATGACCTACACACTTTTGCCCCCTCACACCGGGGGGTGTGAGGGGGCAAAAGGGAAGAAGCACCAGGTCAGGGCCGCGGGACGAACCCCGGCACGGTGACGGCCGTCAGCGGTCCGCTACAGCTCCTTGCGGAAGGCCTCGGCCGTACGGAGCAGCACGTCGTTGGCACCGGTCTCACCGATCGTGATCCGCACACCCTCACCGGCGAACGGCCGCACCGTGACCCCCGCGCTCTCGCACCGGGCCGCGAAGTCCGCCGTGTGCTCCGCCAGCCGCAGCCAGACGAAGTTGGCCTGCGTCGCCGGGACCGTCCAGCCCTGGGCGGTCAGCCCCTCGTACACCCGGGCCCGCTCGGCGACCAGCGCTTCCACCCGGTCCAGCAGCGCCTCCTCGGCCCGCAGCGAGGCCACCGCCGCGTCCTGGGCGAGCTGGCTGACACCGAACGGGACGGCGGTCTTGCGCAGCGCCTCCGCCACCGGCTCCTGCGCGATCGCGAAGCCGACCCGCAGGCCGGCCAGGCCGTAGGCCTTGGAGAAGGTGCGCAGCACGGCGACATTGGGGCGGTCCCGGTAGACCTCGACGCCGTCGGGCACCTCAGGGTCGCGGATGAACTCCTTGTACGCCTCGTCCAGGACGACCAGCACATCGGAGGGGACGCGGTCCAGGAAGCGCTCCAGCGCGGCACGGTGGACCACGGTGCCGGTGGGGTTGTTGGGGTTGCAGACGAAGATCAGCCGCGTGCGGTCGGTGATCGCGTCCGCCATCGCGTCCAGGTCGTGCCGCTCCTCGGCGTCCAGCGGGACCGGCACCGCGGAGGCCCCGCTGATCTGCGTGATGATCGGATAGGCCTCGAAGGACCGCCAGGCGTAGACGACCTCGTCGCCGGGGCCGGAGGTGATCTGCAGCAACTGCTGGGCCACGCCGACCGATCCGGTACCGGTCGCGATGTGCTCCACGGGAACGCCGAAACGGGCCGCCAGCTCGGTCTGGAGCGCGGTGCAGGCCATGTCGGGATAGCGGTTGAAACTCCCCGCGGCGGCCGTGACCGCCTCGAGGACACCGGGCAGCGGCGGGTAGGGGTTCTCGTTGGAGGACAGCTTGTAAGCCGTCACGCCGTCCTCCACCGCCGGGGGTCGACCCGGCTTGTAGGTGGGGATACCGTCCAGTTCGCGGCGCAGTCGGGGGTTCATGCCCACACCATACGAGCGGCCCAGCGCTCTGGGGAGGCCCTGATGCACGCGAGAAACAAGGGGCGCCCGGCCCCGATGGCGTGCTGGGCGAAGCGGATGCGCGCCGGTAGCGCGCGCGGTGGCGCGCATCCCTCGTAGGGGTGAGTTGATGCCGCTTCGGACCAGGGGGCAATGCCCCCGCGATCCCGCCGGCCGGTCGGGCATCCGCGGGTCGAAACCTGATGCGACCTGCGCATTCAAGGCCCTGCGCCGGACCTCGGAACGCAGAAACGTCTCTGTCAATGCGCCACGCGGGCCCCCCGCGAACGGACCACCCGAGCCCTACTATCACCACGCCATGACAGCAGCAGGGAACCACCAGGCGAACCGGCCCGTCGGACGCCGGCTGGAGCGGGCGGGCATCAGGGACGTGGCCGCCGCGGCCGGTGTCTCGATCACCACTGTCTCCGACGCGCTCAACGGCAAGGGCCGGCTGCCCGACGCCACCCGCGCACATGTCCGCGAGGTCGCCGACCGGCTGGGCTACCGCCCCTCGGCCGCCGCCCGCACGCTGCGGACCGGCCGGTCGGGGCTCATCGGGCTGACCGTGACGACCTACGGGGAAGAACCTTTCACCTTCACCGAGTTCGCCTACTTCGCCGAGATGGCCAGGGCCGCCACCTCCGCCGCGCTCGCCCGCGGCTACGCCCTCGTCATCCTGCCCGCCTCCTCCCGCCACGACGTGTGGAGCAACGTGGCGCTCGACGGCACCGTCGTGATCGACCCCTCCGACCACGACCCGATGGTCACCGAACTGGTCCGGCAGGGCATCCCCGTGGTCAGCGACGGCCGTCCGGCCGGCAGCCTGCCCGTCCAGGCCTGGGTCGACAACGACCACGAGGCCGCCGTGCTCGGCATCCTGGAGCACCTCGCGGACGCCGGCGCCCGCCGGATCGGCCTCCTCACCGGCACCAGCACAGACACCTACACCCGGCTGTCCACCAGCGCCTACTTGAGCTGGTGCAAGCGCGTCGGGCAGGAACCGGTGGTCGAGTCCTACCCGGCCCACGACCCCTGCGCCGGGGCCGTCGCCGCCGACCGGCTGCTCGCCCGCCCCGACCGGCCCGACGCGGTCTACGGCCTCTTCGACCCCAACGGCACCGACCTGCTGGCCGCCGCCCGCCGCTACGGACTGCGCGTCCCGGAGGACCTGCTGCTGGTGTGCTGCAGCGAGAGCATGGTCTACGCGGCCACCGAGCCGCCCATCACCACGCTCTCCCTCAAACCCGGGCGCATCGGCACCGCCGTCGTCCAACTGCTCATCGACGCCATCGAGGGCGTGGACGGCGGCCGGCCCGTCCAGCAGGTCATGCCGACCGACCTCATCGTCCGCACCTCCTCCCAGCGGCGCTCCCCCCGCACCACGGTGAACCCGCCGCGCGGGCCCTCCCAGGGATGAGCGGTGCGGGAGGCGGAGGGGTCGGGAACGCGGTGGCGGACCCCGGAGCCCGTCCGGGCGGAGCCGTATCCTCCGGGGCGCGATGAGCCCGCCCCGGGGGGATTTGTCCGGACCAGATGAAATCGCTATCACCAGGTGTGTCACGCCGCGACATCGTCATTCCTATGATGGGCGGATGGTGGCGCGACGGTGGAGGGTTCGATGACTCAGGGGGCAGGTCAGGGACCCGTGCTCGGCACGGGGTCCGGCGGGCGTCCGCACGGCGCGGAGGCCGCGGCCCAGAGCGCGCCACCGGCGCCTCCCGGCCCGCAGTCCGGCTACGAGCCCACGCTCGTGGAGGAGGTGCCGCTCCCCGAGGAGTACACGCCCACCCAGCGCGACCTCCCGGTCATCGGCGCGTCCGACGAACCGCCGCTCGGCCCGCTCTACGTCGTCGGAGACGTCCACGGCTACCTCGGCGAGCTCTGCGAGGCCCTCTACGCGATCGGGCTGATCGACGCCGAAGGCCACTGGGCGGCAGGCAACGCCCGCCTGTGGTTCCTCGGCGACTTCACCGACCGCGGCCCGGACGGCGTCGGCGTCATCGACCTGGTCATGCAGCTGTCCGCGGAGGCGGCAGCGGCCGGCGGCTACACCCGCGCCCTCATGGGCAACCACGAGCTGCTGCTCTACGGCGCCCACCGCTTCGGCGACACCCCGGTCAACTCCGCCGCCGGCACCGCCACCTTCCTGGCCGCCTGGCGCCTCAACGGCGGCCAGACCAGCGACATGGAGCGGCTGGAGGACCACCACATCGCCTGGATGTCCCGGCTGGACGCGGCCGCCCTCGCCGACGACCACCTCCTGCTGCACTCCGACACCACCGCCTATCTGGAGTACGGCGAGACCATCGACGCCATGAACGACGCGGTCACCGGCATCCTCCAGCGCGGCGACGCCGACGAGTGCTGGGAGCTCTTCCGCAAGTTCACCCGCCGCTTCGCCTTCCGCGGCGAGGACGGGGCGCAGGCGGCCCGGGAACTGCTCGGCACCTACGGCGGCCGCCGGGTCGTGCACGGCCACAGCCCCATCCCGTACCTGCTCGGCGAGCCCGGCGGCGAGCACGCGGCGGACTCCCCCGACCGGACCGCCGTCGTCGAAGGACCGCACGTCTACGCCGACGACCTCGCGGTGGCCATGGACGGCGGAGTGACGATGGAGGGCAAACTCCTGGTCGCGCGCCTGCCGTTGTAGCCCCCGAAACCCCCATTTTCCGGAAACACTCTGTCACCCCGTCACCTCCGCGCTCTACCATCGGGTTATCCGTAGGCAGCTTCTCCTCCGCTTCCGCCCAGCCGGTCCGGAACTCCAGCGCGGACTTCGGGGCGGCACCGGAGACGGAGCATCGGGGGATGCACATGAACAGCGCTCCACATCTGCTCACCGAGGACCGCCCGGAGTTCGAGCGCGTCCTCGACGCGGCACTGCACTCGGAAGGCACCCGGGCCGCCCTCGCGGCCGCCCGGAACGCGCTCAACACCGAGCAGTTGCGCACCATGGCGCTCAGCGCCGCCGCGCCCATATCCGCCTGCGCGGCACCGGAGTACGAGAGTTACGTCAAGGCCCGCGAGGCGCTGTCCGAGCAACGCCGCGAACAGCAGGTCGCCGCCGTCTCCGGCATCGGCTACGCCGCGGCCGCACCGGGCGTCGCCGACGGTTCGGGCGCCGGGCTGTTCGCGATCGTCGCCGTCCTCACACCCGTCCTCGCCGGCACCGCCGCCGTGATCTTCCTGGTCCTGGGCTACGCCCTGGCGCTCGGCCACTCCGAGCCGGACATCGCCGCCCCCCTGCGCCAGGCCGGCTGGCTCTTCGCGGCGGTCGCCGCGTGCGGCATCGTCGTCGGCATGATCGGGCTGCTCCTCACGGCCCTGCGCAACAGTTCCACCGACCAGGCCGACCGCCCACCCGACGAACCGCCCGAGATCGCCGCGGCCCGCGAGGTCTGGCGCCGGGCCCTGCTGGAACGCGGCCTCCAGCCCTTCATCGACGCCGCCCTGGCCAAGGCCGCGGGCTCCGCCCCGCCCCCGCCGGACCGCCAGAGCGGCAACGGCAACCACCGCATGCCGCGCCTGGGTTACTCCCGCCCCGACTTCTCCAGCCCCGGCCCCGAGTCCTCCCCGGAACCCGGGCACCGGTTCACCAGTCCCGACTTCTCCAGCCCCGACTACTCCAGTCCGGACTACGGCGGCCCCGACCACGCCCCCAACTGACCGCCCCCGGCCCCCGCCCCCGCGTCACCGCGGGGGCGGGGGCCGTACCGTGCGCTTCCGTGCGGAGCGTCACGCCCCAGGCCCGGCACCTGCCTCCGCTGTGACGTCCTACGATGCGTCAGTCCTCCGGCGGATCCGGACCATCGTGCGGCAAGGGGAATCCATGCGCCTGTCCAGCTACGTCAGAAAGGCCGCCATGGGCGCGGCGGCGATACCCCTCCTCGCCGGGTGCACGGGGGAACAGGACGCGGGCGGGGCCGTGGAGCGAGCCGAGGGGCGGCCCGCCTCCTGGACGGACCTGCCGGTGCGGACCGGCGCGCGGGACGTCGTCCACACGGACACCAAGCACCGGTCGTACGAGGTCAGGATCACGGTCAAGAGCCTGGTCCGGGGCTCGGAGAAGGACATGCGGGGCGCGCGCGTGGACGAGGGGCTGGAGGACCGGGTCCCCCACTACCTCACCTTCGAGGTCACCAACACCGGCCGGAGGACGATCCCCGCCGCCTCCATGGTGTACAGCCACTTCGCCCTGAACGGCACCGACTGGGCGCGCGGGGAGAAGGTCTGGATCAGCGGCGGCAGGCCGGGCGGGATCGACCTGCCCTGCGCGGACACCGCCCCGAAGACATTGGCACCCGGCGACTCGTACACCACCTGCGTGACCTATGCGCTGCCCGAGGGCGTCGGCGTGCTGTCGCTGACGCACAACGCCGACGGCTACCTCGACGAGGGTGGCGCGGTCGCCACGTGGCCCGTCGAGGGCGGCCTCGAGGCGGCGTCCGCCGGGCTGGCGGAGCCGGGCGACATCATCCCCGTCCGGTGGGACGCCGACGAGGACGGCGTCCTCGAACTGCCCGCCACGCTGGTGTCCGTACGCCGGGGCAGACCGGCCGATCTCGCGCACCTGGACCTCGACCTCAACGAGAACGAGCGGCGCGGCATCCCGTACTACGCGTCGGTCACCTACACCAACACCGGGTCGAAAGACCTCTACACCGACCAGGCCGGCGACGTCCGCCTGCTCACCGAGAGCGGTCGGCAGATCCCGGGGAAGACCCCCCTCGTCCTCGACACGAAGATCCCGGGTTGTCCGTCCGACTGGGTCGCCCGGACGATCCCGCCGGGCGGCAGCGTGACGGAGTGCAGCATCCACCTGGTGACGGACGACGGCGACAAGCCGTTCGCGGTGGGTTTCAAGGAGGCGGGCCGGCCAGGACTGGTGGCCTGGTCGGCCCCTCTCCGCTGAGGCGGCCCGGTCAGCCGGCCGAACTGCCGCCCGTCTCCGCGAGCGGCAGGTACACCCGGTTGCCCGCCGCGGCGAACTCTGCCGACTTCTCCGCCATGCCGGCCTCGATCTCCTCGGCCGTGCCGCCGTGCTGCCGCCGGATGTCCTGGGAGATCTTCATGGAGCAGAATTTCGGGCCGCACATCGAGCAGAAGTGCGCCGTCTTCGCCGGCTCCGCCGGCAGGGTCTCGTCGTGGAAGGCCCGTGCCGTGTCCGGGTCGAGGGCCAGGTTGAACTGGTCCTCCCAGCGGAACTCGAAGCGGGCGTCGGACAGGGCGTCGTCCCAGTCCTGGGCGCCGGGGTGGCCCTTGGCGAGGTCGGCCGCGTGGGCGGCGATCTTGTACGTGATGACGCCGGTCTTGACGTCGTCGCGGTCGGGCAGGCCCAGGTGCTCCTTGGGCGTGACGTAGCAGAGCATCGCCGTGCCCCACCAGGCGATCATCGCGGCGCCGATGCCGGAGGTGATGTGGTCGTAGGCGGGCGCGATGTCGGTGGTCAGCGGGCCGAGGGTGTAGAACGGCGCCTCCTCGCAGATCTCCTGCTGGAGGTCGATATTCTCCTTGATCTTGTGCATCGGGACGTGCCCCGGCCCCTCGATCATGGTCTGCACGCCGTGCCGCTTGGCGACGGAGTTGAGCTCGCCGAGCGTGCGCAGCTCCGCGAACTGCGCCTCGTCGTTGGCGTCCGCGATGGAGCCGGGGCGCAGGCCGTCGCCCAGGGAGTAGGTGACGTCGTAGGCGGCGAGGATCTCGCAGAGCTCCTCGAAGTGCTCGTAGAGGAAGCTCTCCTTGTGGTGGGCGAGGCACCAGGCCGCCATGATCGAGCCGCCGCGGGAGACGATGCCGGTCTTGCGGCGGGCGGTGAGCGGGACGTACCGCAGCAGGACGCCCGCGTGGACGGTCATGTAGTCGACGCCCTGTTCGGCCTGCTCGACGACCGTGTCCTTGTAGATCTCCCAGGTCAGCTCCTCGGCCTTGCCGTCGACCTTCTCCAGGGCCTGGTAGAGGGGAACGGTGCCGATGGGGACGGGGGAGTTGCGGAGCACCCATTCGCGGGTGGTGTGGATGTTGCGGCCGGTGGACAGGTCCATGACCGTGTCGGCGCCCCAGCGGGTCGCCCAGGTCATCTTCTCCACCTCCTCCTCGATGGAGGAGGTCACCGCGGAGTTGCCGATGTTGGCGTTGACCTTGACCAGGAACCGCTTGCCGATGACCATCGGCTCGATCTCCGGGTGGTTGACGTTCGCCGGCAGCACCGCCCGGCCCGCCGCGATCTCCTCGCGGACGACCTCGGGGGCGACGTTCTCGCGGATCGCGGCGAACTCCATCTCCGGGGTGATCTCGCCGCGCCGGGCGTACGCGAGCTGGGTGACCGGCTGCCCGCCGCGTCCGCGCCGCGGCAGACGCGGGCGGCCGGGGAAGACGGCGTCCAGGTTGCGCAGCCCGCCGCGGGGTGACGTGTGCTTGAGGCCGTCGTCCTCGGGGCGGACGGGGCGGCCGGGGTACTCCTCGGTGTCGCCGCGGGCGACGATCCAGTTCTCCCGCAGCGGCGAAAGGCCGCGGCGGACGTCGGTGGTCACGTTCGGGTCGGTGTACGGGCCGGACGTGTCGTACAGCGTCACGTCCTGGCCGTTGGTCAGGTGCACCCGGCGGACAGGTACCTCGATGTCCGGGCGGGACCCGGTCACGTAGCCCTTGTGCCAGCCGATTTCGCGCGCGCGTGCATCCTGCATGGTCATGAGACCCACTCCCTACGCCGGCATTACCCGGTAACAGGTTCAGCGGTCGGCGCAGCTGGTGGCCCTCGGCCGGTCAGCGCCCTCTCAGCCCGGTGCTCCGAGCTCCCGCGGTGTGCAAAGGTGCGACCACGCTAGCGGGTCTTCTCCGGCGCGCACCAGTGGGCCTTGGGATGATCGGCGCGTGGACTCCCCTCATGCGCAGCCCCCCGGCCCCGGCAACGGCCACGCCCACGGCCCCGGTCACGGGCACAGTCACGGCCACAGTCACGGCCATGGCCACGGTCCGGTGCCGCCGGTCTCCCGGCATCTGCGGAAGGTGATCGCCGCGGTGCTGATCCCGTTCGTCGCCGCGGTGGTGGTCGGGCTGGTGGTGCTCTGGCCGAACGGGGTGCCGGCCCACAAGCGCTCGGGCGTCGGGTTCGACCAGCAGACGCAGTCGGGCCGGGTGGTGCGGGTGGAGAACGTCAAGTGCGCGGACGTGAACGCGGAGCCGAACACCGGCGGCCCCGGCGCGGCCCCGCCGAAGACCCCGTCGATCTGCGAGCGGGCGACCATCCGCGTCACCTCGGGCAAGGACACCGGCCGTACCTTCACCGAGATCGTGCAGCCGACCCAGACCCGGCACTACACCGAGGGGCAGAAGGTCCTGCTGTCCTACGCGCCCGGCGCGCCGAAGGAGTTGCAGTACTCGGTCACCGATGTGGACCGGGCGCTGCCGCTGTGGCTGCTGGCCGGGCTCTTCGCGGCGGCGGTGGTCGTGGTCGGGCGGCTGCGCGGGTTCCTGGCGCTGGCGGCGCTGATCGTCAGCTTCGCGGTGCTGACGCTGTTCATCCTCCCGGCGATCCTGCACGGCAGCGACCCGCTGCTGGTGGCGGTCATCGGCGGCAGCGCGATCATGCTGATCGCGCTCTACATGTGCCACGGCCTCAACGCCCGTACCTCGGTGGCCGTCCTCGGCACGCTCTGCTCGCTGCTGCTGATCGCGCTGCTGGGCTCGGTGTTCATCGACTGGGCGGTGCTCAGCGGCAACACCTCGGACGAGACCGGGCTGATCCACGACCTCTACCCGGGCATCGAGATCCACGGCCTGCTGCTGGCGGGGATCGTGATCGGATCGCTCGGTGTGCTGGACGACGTGACGGTCACCCAGACCTCGGCCGTGTGGGAGCTCCGGGACGCCGATCCGGGCGCCAGTTGGCACAAGTTGTACCGGGCGGCGATGCGCATCGGGCGCGACCACATCGCCTCGGTCGTCAACACCCTTGTGCTGGCGTACGCGGGCGCCGCGCTGCCCCTGCTGCTGCTGTTCTCCATCGCGCAGCGCGGCGTGCTGGCGGTGGCGGGCAGCGAGTTGGTGGCGGAGGAGATCGTCCGGACCCTGGTCGGCAGCATCGGGCTGGTGGTGGCCGTGCCGCTGACGACCGCGCTGGCCGCGCTGGTGGTGTCGGCGGACCGCTCCGGGAGGGACACTGTCCCCACGGGCGGCGGGCGCCGCCGGCGCCGGGCACGGTGAGTTCCTGAAGTACGGGGGTGGACGGGGTGGTCGGGCTCCAGGGGAGGGTGACCGGGGCCGTGGGCCCGGGGCTGGTCGGCGAGGTGATCGTGCAGGTCCGCGGGGGTGCGGAGGCCTTCCTCGCGTATCCGGCGACCGAGGGGGAGAGCATCGGGAAGGGCACGGTCGTGGTGGTCGTGGAGTATCTGCCGCCACGGACCGTGTACGTCGCGCCCGCCTACGGCTGACGGGGCCGGGGACGAGACGGGGACGGGTCAGGGCGGCTTCGTATCAAGAATGCGACAAGGATCCGCCAGGATCTTTCGGCGTGACTTGCGCAGGCGCACACTCCCGTACGCGGCCCCGCTCGGGGCCAATCGTAAGGGGGCGTGTGCCGATGGTGATCGGCGTCGCGGCGGGCGCGGTGCTCGTCGCAATCATTGTGGTGATCGTGCTGTTCCGGCTCATGTGGCGGGTTGCCGAGCCGAACGAGGCCCTGGTCATCTCGGGTTCCAAGCACCGTGCGGACGGGGTCGGGGAGGGGATGGGGTTCCGCGTCGTCACCGGTCGCGGAACGCTGGTGATGCCCGGCGTCCAGGTGGTGCGGAAGCTGTCGCTCGACCTCAACGAGGCCGAGCTGAACGTGGACTGCGTCACCCAGCAGGGCATCCCGCTCAAGGTGCACGGCGTGGTCATCTTCAAGGTCGGCGACGACTTCGTGTCGATCGCCAACGCCGCACGGCGTTTCCTGGACCAGCAGAAGTTCATGGCCGAGCGGGTGCACAACGTCTTCGCCGGTCATCTGCGGTCCATTGTGGGCGGGTTGACGGTGGAGCAGATGATCCGCGACCGGGAGCGGCTGACGGCCGAGACCCGGGCGGCGTCGGGCTCGGAGATGGAGAAGCTCGGCCTGATCATCGACTCGTTGCAGATCCACGAGATCGTCGACCCGACCGGGTACATCAAGAACCTCTCCGCCCCGCACGCCGCCGCCGTCCACCGCGACGCGCGCATCGCGCAGGCGGAGGCGGACCGGATGGCCACCGAGGCCGAGCAGCAGGCCGCCGCGCGTATGGCGGAGGCCACCCGGGACAGCCAGATCCTGCAGGCCGGTTACATGGCCGAACGGGACAAGGCCACCGCGTCCTCCCGGCAGGCGGGCCCGCTCGCCGAGGCCGCGGCCCGGCAGGAGGTCGTGGTGCAGGAGACCCGGGTCGCCGAGCTGGAGGCCCAGCGGCGCGAGCAGCAGCTCCAGGCGGACGTCCGCAAGCCGGCGGACGCCTCCGCGTACGAGAAGCGGACGCTGGCCGAGGCCGAGCGCGACGCGCGGATCTCGGCGGCCGAGGCGAAGGCCAAGGAGACGGAACTGGCCGCGATCGCCGAGGCGAACCGGGTGAAGTCGGCCGCCGCCGCGCAGGCGGAGCAGACGAAGCTCAGCGGTCAGGCGAGCGCGGCGGCCACCCGGGCCACGGGTGAGGCCGAGGCCGCGGCCACCCAGGCGCGCGGTCTGGCGGAGGCCGAGTCCGCGCGGGCGAGGGGTCTGGCGGAGGCCGAGGCGATCAAGGCCAGGGCCGCCGCGCTGGCGGAGAACCAGGAGGCGGTCGTCGCCCAGCAACTGGCCGAGAACTGGCCGGAGATCGTCCGGGCCGGCGCGTCCGCCTTCGGGAACGTCGACCACATGGTGCTGCTCAACGGCGCGGACGGCATGTCCGAGATGTTCGCCAAGGCGCTCACCATGGGCGGCACGGGCCTGGGGCTGGCCCGCCAGCTGCTCGCCCAGATGAACGGTGGGGCCGAGCCGTCGGCCAATGGCTCGGCGCCGCAGCGCCCCGAGCACGTCCCTCTCAAGGACTGAGCGGCGCGCTCCCGCGGGGTCCGGTCGTCTCCGGGCCCCGCGGGGGTCACCACCTGTCGTGGGAGTCCGAGGACGACGACGAGGTGACCTTCTTCACGACGAAGACCAGTCCGCCGACGAGCGCCACGAAGATCAGCACCTTGAACAGCAGCCAGAACAGGAAGCCGACGGCGCTGGCGATCATGCCGCCGAAGACCACGATCGCGATGACCGGCACCGCGATCCACTTGACCCACCAGGGAACGCCCTCGAAGAGCTTCACCGTTTCCTCCTCCGTATCGTCTTCGTCCTTGGCTCAAGGCTAGGGCCGCGGGGGCCCCGCGCGGAGGCCCGGCGGTCCCCATCCGTCCCTGACCGTCCCCCTACGGGACCGGGGGGACGTCCCTCATCCCTCGGGCGGCGAGAAGACCACCAGGACCCGCAGGTCCTCGCTGACGTGGTGGAAGCGGTGCGGCACCCGGGCCGGCACGTAGACCACGCTGCCCCGCGCGACCTGCGTCGTCTCCTCCCCCACGGTGATCAGGGCGCGGCCGCTCACCACGAGGTAGATCTCGTCCTGGCCGTGCGGTTTCTGCGGGTCGAGCTCGCCGGCGCCCAGCGCGTAGAGCCCGGCGGACATGTTCCGCTCCCGCAGGAAGCTCAGGTACGCGCCGTTGTTGGCGGCACGTTCGGCCTCCAGGTCGTCCAGCCGGAACACCTTCAATTGCCCGCTCCCTTGCACCCCTGTGCCTGCGCGATCTCTTCTGCGACGATCTCAGCCATGATGAACTTCGTCGTCAAGACGCTCGCGAACGCCGGGGCCCTGCTGGTGGCCATCTGGCTCGTGGGCAGCATCACGCTCACCGGTGACGACACCGCGCACAAGGCACTCACCCTGGTCCTGGTGGCGCTGGTCTTCGGCCTGGTCAACTGGCTGGTGAAGCCGTTGGTGAAGCTGCTCTCGTTCCCTTTGCTGATCCTCACCCTGGGATTGTTCACGCTGGTGGTGAACGCCCTGATGCTGTGGCTGACCTCCTGGCTGTCCGGCAAGCTGGGACTCGACTTCCATGTCGACGGTTTCTGGGCTGCCGTGCTCGGCGGTCTGATCATCAGCATCGTGTCCTGGGCGCTGAACATGGTCCTTCCCGACGAGGACTGAGCGCGGCGGCTGCATCATGGAGGCCATGAGCGCTCACTCGTCCCGCGACCCGTTCCGCGTGTGCTTCGTCTGCACCGGCAACATCTGCCGGTCGCCCATGGCCGAGCACGTCTTCCGCGCCCGCGTCGAGGAGGCCGGGCTCGGCGGCCTGGTCGTGGTCGACAGCGCGGGCACCGGGTCCTGGCACGAGGGGGACGGCGCCGACCACCGCACGGTCTCCGTGCTCCGTTCCGCCGGGTACGGGCACGACCACGTCGCCCGGCAGTTCCAGCCCGAGTGGTTCGCCGGCCTGGACCTGGTCGTCGCTCTGGACGCCGGGCACCTGCGGGCCCTGCGGCGCCTCGCGCCGACCCCGCAGGACGCCGCCAAGGTACGGCTGCTGCGCAGCTGGGACCCGGCGGCCGCGGGCCCGGCGGACGGCACCGGACTCGACGTGCCGGACCCCTACTACGGGGACATGGACGGCTTCGAGCTCTGCCTGGAGATGTGCGAGGCCGCGGCCGACGGGCTGCTGGCCGACGTGCGCGACGCCCTCGGCGAGCCCGCCCCGGCGCCGTGAACCGGCCCGGCGGCCTCGGCGCCAGGGTGGCGGCCCTGCTGGGCCGCGACGTGGGCGACCCGGTCCCGCTGGGCGGCGGCTCCGTCTGCACCGCGGCCCGCCTCGGCGGCCCCGCCGGCCGCGAGGCGGTCTTCGCCAAGACGCTCGACGGCGCCCCGGACGGTTTCTTCGCCGCGGAGGCGGCGGGACTGCGGCTGCTGGCCGCCACCGGCACGGTCGCGGTGCCCGAGGTATGGGCGGCCGACCGGCACACCCTGGTCCTGGAGTGGATCGAGCCCGGGCCCGCCACCCCGTCCCAGGCCGAGCGGCTGGGCCGCGAACTGGCCGCGCTGCACGGCGTGCGGGCCGCTTCCTGGGGCACCGCGGGCCCCGGCTTCATCGGCCGGCTCCCCCTGCCGTCGCCCGCCGGAACGCCCCCGGCCGCCCCGGAGCAGTGGCCGGCCTTCCACGCCGAGTACCGCCTGCTGCCCTTTCTGCGCCAGGCCGCCGACGGCGGGTCGATGGCCCGGGCCGATGTGCGGGCGGTGGAGCGGGTCTGCGCCCTGCTGCCGCGGATCGCGGGCCCCCCGGAACCGCCCGCGCTGATCCACGGCGACCTGTGGTCCGGCAACGTCCTGTTCGCCGCCGACGGCCGCGCCCGGCTCGTCGACCCGGCCGCACAGGGCGGCCGGCCCGAGGCCGACCTGGCGATGCTGGAGCTGTTCGGCTGCCCGCAGCTGCCGCGGATCCTCGCCGCGTACGAGGAGGTGCGCCCGGTGCCGGGCCGGCGGGAGCGGGTGCCACTGCACCAGTTGCACCCCCTGCTGGTGCACGCGGCACTCTTCGGCGGCCGCTACGGGGCCGCCGCCGGCAACGCCGCCCGGGAGGCCCTGTCGCGGGCCTAGCCCCTGATCAGGTTGGATGGGCCGTACACCGACATGGCCCGCCGGTACGTCCGACGCGGCGGGGAGAGCGAGGAGAGCGCGATGACGGAGTACGAGAACGTGCCGGGGGACAGCACGCGCAGTGTGCACGCCGGACGCCCGGAGGCCCGCCCGCACGAACCCGCGCTGCCCGGCCCGGTCTTCGCCGCGCACTTCCACCTGCCGGGCGACGTCACGGGCCCGTACACCTACGGCCGCGACGAGAACCCCACGTGGACCCGGCTGGAAGAGGCGATCTCCGCCCTGGAGTCCCCGGACGCCGACGCCGAGACGCTGGTCTTCTCCTCCGGCATGGGCGCGATCTCCTCCGTACTGCTCTCCCAGGTGCGCACCGGGGACACCGTGGTGCTCCCCTCGGACTGCTACCAGGCCACCCGGAGCCTCCAGGGCCGCCTGGAGGACTACGGGGTGGCGGTACGGCTCGCGCCCACCGCCGGCGACGCGCAGGCGGAGGTGCTCCAGGGCGCGAAGCTGCTGTGGATCGAGACCCCGTCCAACCCGGGCCTCGACGTGTGCGACATCCGGCGGCTGGCCGACGCGGCGCACGCCGCGGGCGCGCTGGTCGCGGTGGACAACACCCTGGCCACGCCGCTGGGTCAGCGCCCGCTCGACCTCGGCGCGGACTTCTCCGTGGCCAGTGGCACCAAGGCCCTGTCCGGTCACGGCGACCTGCTGCTGGGCTACGTGACCACCCGCCGCCCCGAACTCGCCGCCCAGGTGCGGCTGTGGCGCAAGACGGTCGGCGCCATCCCGGGCCCGATGGAGTCGTGGCTCGCGCACCGCTCGCTGTCCACCCTCGCGCTGCGCGTGGACCGGCAGGCCGCCAACGCCCTCGCGCTGACGGCCGCGTTGCTGGAGCGGCCCGAGGTCACCGATGTGCGCCACCCCGGGCACCCGGAGGACCCGGCGCACACCGTCGCCGCCGCGCAGATGAGCCGCTTCGGCAGCGTCGTCTCCTTCACCCTCCCGGACAAGGCGCATGCCGAACGCTTCCTGTCCGCGCTGCTGCTGACGACCGAGGCGACCAGCTTCGGCAGCGTGACGAGCACGGCCGAACGACGGGCGCGCTGGGGCGGGGACGCGGTTCCCGAGGGCTTCGTCCGCTTCTCGGTGGGGGTGGAGGACGCGGCCGACATCGTGCGGGACGTGCTGCACGCGCTCGATGCCGCCAAGTAGCGCCTGCTGTTCACCCGGAACAGATATATCTACGTAGACGGCGCTACGCAGAATGGGTGGCCCGAGCCTCCCCCCTCGTGGCTCGGACCACCCTGGCTTTACGCGCGGAGATCCGCTCGAACAAGGCTAGTTGACTCTGCGTCAGTGTCCAATCACAGTTGCGATGCAGACCTATCGATATATTTATAGTTGCGGACACGACAACCCCTTCAAGGGAGCGGTTCCATGGATCTGGCTCTGCTGCGCACGTTCGTCACGGTGCACCGAGCCGGATCCTTCACCAGGGCCGCCCAGCTGCTGGGCCTGTCCCAGCCCGCGGTCACCAGCCAGATCCGCAGCCTCGAACGGCAGGTCGGCCGGCCCCTGTTCCTGCGGCTGCCGCGCGGCGTCAGCCCCACACCGGTCGGCAACGACCTGGCCCACAAGGTCGCCCCGCATCTCGACGCCCTCATGGAGATCACCCAGGGGGACCTCGCCGAGGACTCCGGCAACCGCACCGTCCACCTCGCCGGGCCGCCCACCTTCACCTCGCTGCGCGCCCTGCCCGCCCTGGCCCCGCTGGTCGCCGAGGGCCTGCAACTGCGCATAACCCTCGCCGGCGAGGACGAGGGGCTGGCCGGTCTCGCCGCGGGCCACCACGACGTGTCGCTGGGCACCATCCGCCCGCGCGACCGGCTGCTGGCCGCCACCCCGCTGTGGGACGAGGAGCAGATCCTGGTCGCCGCGCCCGTCTGGCAGGAGCGCATCGGCGGCCCGCAGGCGGTGCACACCCACGGGCCGCGCGTCCTTGACGACGTCCCGGTGATCTCCTACGACGAGGGCATGCCGCTGCTGGACCACTACTGGTCGGCGGTCTTCGACAGCAGCCCCGCCATCGTGCCCGCGGTCGTGGTGCCGGACCTGCGGGCGGTGCTGGAGTGCGTGGCGGCCGGGGTCGGCATGGCCGTGCTGCCGCGCTACCTGTGCGGCGAGGCGCTGGCCGAGGGGTCCGTCGCCGCGCTGCTGGAGCCGCCGGTGCCCCCGCTGCGCACCTACTTCGTCTCCGTGCGCGCCGGGACGATCGCCCTGCCGCACATCGCGCGGGTGCACGAGCAGCTCGTGCGCGCGGCCGCCGGCTGGTGAGCGCGCGCCGGGCGGCCGGCGGGTGACGTCCGAGGGAACTGCGCGTTCCGATTCGCCGTCCCGGAGGCGTTTGCGCCCTCCCGCGCCGCGGCAGATCTCAGGCATGCCCCCGGACACCGGAACACCCGCCCCACCCGCTCCGCCGACCGCGCCGGCCACCCGGCCCGTGGTCAAGCGCACCGCCCGCGCCATCCTGCTGGACGGCGACTCCCTCGTGCTCATCAAGCGCACCAAGCCGGGGCTCCACCCGTACTGGGTCACCCCCGGCGGGGGCGTGGAGGCCGAGGACTCCACCGTGGTGGAGGCCCTGCACCGCGAGCTCGACGAGGAGCTCGGCGCCAAGGTCACCGATGTGGTCCCCGCCTTCGTCGACACCGTCGAGCACATCGCCGGCGACGGCTCGCACGGCGTGAAGGTGCAGCACTTCTTCGTCTGCCGGCTCGCGTCCATGGATCCGGCCCGGCGGCACGGCCCCGAGGTGGACGAACCCTCGGGGACGTACGAGATCGTGCGCGTGCCCTTCAGCCGCGTCGGGCTCGCCTCGGTGGAGGTCGTCCCGCTCACCCTGCGGCACTACCTGGATGGCAACATCGAAGGCGTGCTGGGACTGCTCTCGTCCGACCTGGGCTGATCCGGGCGGCTGGTGGTGCGGCAACGTTTTTCCTCGTGAGGGCGGGGGCGAGGGGGGTGCCCGGGTGCGTCAGTCGCCGGCCGCGACCAGTTCCTCGATCAGGTCGTGGCGGATGCGCTGCGAGGGGATCCCGCTGCGCAGCAGGCTGTCCACGCCCCTGCGGATCATGCCGGGCGGCCCGCTGAGATAGGCGTCGAACTCCGGCCAGGGGCCGTACTGGTGGACGATCTCCGGCAGCTGCCCGTGCAGGCTGCCGGGCCCGCCCTCGGAGACCACCGGGCGGACGGACAGCCACGGGTGCGTGCGGTCCAGCCGCAGCAGGGTGTCGAGGTCGTACAGGTCGTGGTCGCTGCGGGCGCCGTAGAAGACCTCCATGGCGCGCCGCCTGCCGTGCTCGGCGACGTCCTCCACCAGCGCCTTGATGGGGGCGATGCCGGTGCCGCCGCCGAGGCAGAGCAGGCCGTTGTCGGCGCTGTGGTCCACGACCATGGAGCCGGACGGGGGGCCCAGCCGGAGGATGTCGCCCGGCTGCGCGCGGTGCACCAGCGCCCTGCTGACCCAGCCGGCCGGGACGGCCTTGACGTGGAACTCCAGCAGGCCGTCGGCCCCGGGGGCGGACGCGAAGGAGTAGTGCCGCCACACCCGGGGCCACCAGGGGGTCTCCAGCGTCGTGTACTGCCCCGCGAGGAAGGGGTAGGGCTGGTCGGGCCGGACGGTGACCACGGCTATGTCGGGGGTGCGCAGGTCGTGCGCGACGATCTCGGCGTGCCACCAGGCCGGGGCGTGCTTCTCGTCGGCGGCCGCGGCGTCGATCATGATCTGGGAGATCGCGGTGTAGGCGCGGACCCAGGCGGCCTCGACCTCCTCGTCCCAGATGTCGGCGGCGTAGCGCGTCAGGGCGCCGATCAGGCATTCGCCGACCGCGGGGTAGTGCTCGGGGCGGGTGCCGTACTTGCGGTGCCCGCGGCCCAGATGGGCCAGGTATTCGGTGAGCGTCTCCGCGTCGTCAATGTGTTCGGCCGCGGTGAGAAGCGCTTTCAGCAATCGGTCCCGCTGGGTGTCCATCGCCGCCGGGAAGAGTTCGCGCAATTCCGGGTGGCGTATGAACAAAAGCGCATAGAAATACGACGTCGTTTTGTCAGCCACAGGGGCGACCGTTTCCATCGTCCTGCGGATCAGCGCCGCGTCCGCGCTCACCCCCCGTTCCGCGGGCCGCGGTTCCGCCCGGGGCGGCGCGTCCGGGACCTGCAGGACCTGCGGGTGCGGCGGGGGTGGGGGCTGCGGGTCCGCGGCGGGCGGGGGCGCGCGGTGACCCGCGGGGCCGGCGGCGGTCGCCGGTCGCGCGGACATCCGGTCCGCACCCGTGCCCACCGGGCGTATCGGCCGCACCGGTCTGCTGGGAGTCCCGCTCCCGGGAGCCCGCGCGCCGCCCGCCGTGCCGTCGTGGTGCGGCCGCGGCCCGTCGGGCGGCCTTCGGGGGCTGAACCATCCGTCGGTGTCGGCGTCGGCCCCCTTGCCGGGCCCGCCCGCGTTCGTGGTCAGAGCGTCCATGATCAGCTTCGCCTCGAGCTTCTCCGGGTCGGTGTCCGTCAGTGACACACGTTCTGCGCGGAGAGCCTGCCAGGCACATAGGCCCGAACGGACAAATAGCCGGAAGTACGGGAAACGCGAAGAGAAATCCCGTTAGGCTCGTTCGCCTACGGGACCTGCCCGGAGCCGTGCGTTCCCTATTGCCGCGGCATGCGCGCCCGAGGGGAATTCAGCCGGTCACCCCGTGACGAGTGCATATGCTTCCCGCAAATCACGTCCGGCGTAGGCGTGGGTCGCCAGGCCGCTCACATGGTGGTCGCCGTTGACGGCCACCGAGACCGGAACCGCGGCGAAGAGCGCGGTGTCCGACATCGAGTCCCCGTACGCCACGCACTCCGCGCGGCTCACCCCGTACCGGGCGCACAGCTCGTCCGCCGCGGCCACCTTGGACTGCGGGACCAGGATCCCCGACGGGTCGAGCAGAGCGTCCGGCGCGAACGGCACCTCGGGGAACGCCGACGCCCGCACCTCGTGCGCGCCCCAGGCCAGCAGCCGCCGTACGAAGAAGTCCGGCGAGAGCGAGACCACGGCGCAGTGCTCGCCGCGGGCCGCGATGTCCGCCCACACCTCGCGTATCCCCGCGAGCCACGGGGCGCCCTCGAAGGCCGCCGTGAGGTGGGCGCCGGTCAGCCGCCCGTACATCCCCCAGGCGCGCTCGGCGTAGCCGGGCGGGTCGATGGCACTGCCCGCCAGCGCCGTCTCCAGCTCGCGGAACTCGGCCACCAGGCCCAGCTCCCGGGCGAGTTCCATGCTCGCGGAGGAGCCGTGGATCAGCGTCCCGTCCATGTCGAAGATGTGCAGCCGTCCCACGTGCCCTCTCTCCCCTCGCCCGACCCCGGCACGGTACGCGACGGCTCAGCCGGCGCCGAACAGCCGTACCGCCTCCCCCGCCGCCCCGCGCACCGCGGGCCTGCGGTCCGCCGCCCGCCAGGCCAGCGCCACCGTGCAGCGCACGTCCCCGGCGAGCGGCACGATCACCACATGGGAGCGCGCGTAGTGCTCGTCGGTGGACGTACTGGCCAGGGCGCAGCCCCGGCCCGCCGCCACGAGCTCCAGCGTCTCCTCCAGCGACCCGGACAGGACCGTCCCGGCCACGTCCGCGACCCCCACAGCGGCAGGGTGCCGGAAGCCGGAGTACGCCGCGTCGGCGGTCCTCGGCAGCACCCACACGCGGCCGCCCAGCTCCTCCGGGGCGACCTCGGCGCGGCGGGCGAGCGGATCGCTCGCCGGCAGCGCCACGCAGCGCCGGTCGGTCGCGATCGTCACCATCTCCAGCCCCGGCGCGTCCAACGGCGGCCACACGATGGCCAGATCGGACTGCCCGGTGAGCAGCCCGCACGACGGTTCGTCGACGTCGTAGCGGCGCAGCCGCACGTCACCGGCGACCCGAGCCTCCACCGCCCGCAGCAGCTCCCGCGTCCTGCCGGCCGCCGCCTCCCCGAGGAAGCCGACCGTGAACGGCCGCGGGGCCCCGCCCAGCAGCCCCTCCAGCTCGTCGGCCGCGTCGACGGCCGCCATCGCGTGGGCGAGTATCCGGCGGCCGAAGGCGGTGGGCCGGACGTGCTCACGCGTGCGCAGCAGCAGCGGCTGCCCCGCCGCCGCCTCCAGCCGGCGCACCGACTCGCTGACGGTCGGCTGGCGTACCTGGAGCATCCGCGCGGCCGCCGAGAACGATCCCGTGCGCGCCACCGCGACGAACGCCCGCAACCCGGGCAAGGTCAGCGTCACAGGCGGAGGATAGCCAGCCCCGGCCGATGTCCATAGGGGAAAACTATGCCCGCCGTGCCCCTGCGCCCGGCCACGCTGCCCGTATGACAGCACCCCTGCCGCCCCTGCCCGCCACCCTGCCGGTCCGCCGCCTCGGCCCCGCCGACCTCGCCGCCTGCTCGGAGCTCGCCGTCAGCCGCGGCGGGGGCGCCGAGGAGCACAAGTGGCACTTCCTGCTCACCCACGGCACCGGCTGGGGCATCGACGCCCCCGACGGCCGGGGCCTGGCCGCCACCACCGTCCTCACCCGCTACGCGGGCGGGCTGGCCGCCGTCAGCATGGTGCTCGTCGCCGCCCGCCACGAGGGCCGCGGCCTCGGCCGCCGCATCATGACGCACGTCCTCGGCGAGGCGGGCGACGACACCGTCACCCTGCACGCCACGGACCGCGGCCGCCCCCTGTACGAGAAGCTCGGCTTCCGCGCCGTCGGCACCGTCGTCACCCACCGCGGCACCTTCCGTCCGCCGGCTGCCGCCGCACCGCACCACCCGGACCACCCGGACCACCCAGCCCGCCCGCGCCCCGTCACGGAGGCCGACCTGCCGGCCCTTCTCGCCCTGGACGCCGAGGTGTTCGGCGCCGACCGCTCGCCCCTGCTGCGGGACCTCCCCCGGTTCGCGGAACGCACCCTGGTGACCGAGGAGGACGGCAGGCTGACCGGCTGGGCCTCCGCCTGGCGCAACGACGGCACCCTCGTCGTGGGCCCGGTCGTCGCGGACACCACGGCCGGCGCCCGGCGGCTCGTCACCGCGATCGCCCGCGACGGCGGCGGCCCCGTCCGGCTCGACCTGCGCACCGAGGACCCCCTGCGCCACACCCTGCCCGCCTGGGCCGCCGAGCACGGCGTCCTGCCCGTCTTCCCCAACACCCTGATGGTGCTGGGCGACCGCGCCCTCCCCGGCGACGACACCCGCCGCCACACCCCGCTCATGGTGGCCCTGGGCTGACGCCACCGGCCGCCCCGCCGTGCGGGCTCAGCCCGTGCCCCCGGCAGTCCCGCCGTAGGACGGAAAGAGCGCACCGATCGGCGCCAGCCGCACGCGTCCCCCGCACACGTGCATCTGGGGCAACGGGGCGACGGTGAGCGGCCGGGAGTCGCCGGGAATCCGGATCCGGGCACCGTACGGCGGGTTCCAAACGGCCGTCGCGTCGCACCCGGCGCTCCGCCATTCCGACCAGAGCAGGCTGTACGAGGTCCGCTCCCCGGCCGCGAGCACCACGAGGTCCGCCGTGAGCCCCGGAACACGGGTGACGTCCATCGTTCTGGGTTCCGTCGTGTTCCGCCCCTTGCCGCAGCCAGGATCATGATCGCCGTTGCACGCGACCGGCATGTCGTCGCCGAACACCGACAGCCCTGCCCACCCCTGCAGCGAGCAGGTACCGCCGGAGATGTTGCTCAGCACGATGCTCATGAATGTGTCACCTGGCTCACTGCCGAGGGGCCGCCAGGGCTGTTCGGCCGTGGCCTCCAGATCCGCCGAGCGGCACGGACGGGCGGCCGGTGGCACGGCCACGTGCGCCGGCGTCGATCCGGCACCTTGCGAGCCCGCGGCGTGCGTCGGCCGGGGCGACTGCGGTGGCGTCGGCTTGATCCGCGTCGGCTGCGTCGGCTGCGTCGAGGCCGACGGCGTGGGCCGCGGCGAAGGAGGAGCCGAGGCGGCACGCACCGCCGGCGCTCCCACGGGTTCCGAGTCGTACGCGGGTGCCACCGCACACCCCACCAGGGCGCCGAAGAGCGCCACAGTGGCCGGAACGTGGCACTTGAGGATCTTCACGCGGGGAACCTAGCGACATTGCACATCATTCGAGAACAGCCGGAACAAACTGTTCAACGCTCCTTAACTCCAGGGCCGGTTACGCCCCTGAGCAAGCCGGTCGCCGTCGAGCCTGGGCTGCGCCCAAGAGTGCGGCTTCACGGCTTTTGGAGGGGGCGATGGTGAATACGACGGCTTTCGCTGGGGCGACCCGGAGGACGGGGACTGCGACAACGAACCCGCCGGCATCTGGCCCGGACGCAACGGCCGCCTGTGGCTGATGAGCTGTTAGGCCGACCCCACTCACCCCGTCCTCGTCCACACCGAGTAGCCCCACCCCCTGGCGAGGGCGAGGCCGAGACGAGGCGGCTTGCCCGTGCCGGCCGAGTGCAGCACGCTGGGCCCCGAGCCCGGATCGCGCACCGATGAGTTTCCCGCGCCGCGCCGGTCTGTACGCCGGACACCCACGGACGGAAGGCCGGCCCATGCGGAAACTGATCTACGGCATGAACCTGACACTGGACGGCTATGTCGCCACGCCCGGCGACGACATCGGCTGGAGCGGACCGCCGAGCCACGAGCTGTTCCAGTGGTGGCTCGACCACGAGCAGGCCAGTGGTCTGTCGCTGTACGGGCGCAAGCTGTGGGAGGCGATGAGCTCCTACTGGCCGACCGGCGACCAGCAGCCGGGCGCCACCCCGGCGGAGATCGAGTTCGCGCGGAACTGGCGGGACACGCCGAAGGTGGTGTTCTCCTCGACGATCGACAAGGTCGACTGGAACACCCGCCTGGTCACCGGCGACGCGATCGCCGAGATCACCCGGCTCAAGGCCGAGGACGGCGACCCCATGACCATCGGCGGCGCGACGCTTGCCGCGGCAGCCATGCGCGCCGGGCTGATCGACGAGTACGTGATCGCCACCCATCCGGTCCTGGTGGGCGGCGGCACGCCGTTCTTCACCGCGCTGGACAACTGGGTGAACCTGAACCTGGTGGAGACGCGCACGTGTCCCGGCGGCGTGGTCCTGACGCGGTACGAGACGAGGCGGTGAGCAGCTTCCCGCTGTCTCAATGCTGCGGGGACCCGCTGTAGGATCTCGCCACTCGCGTCATGTTGATCTCGCGTGACCTGGGCGTTCTTGGCTGTCTCACGGCCTTGTCACCCATGATCGGTCTCAAATCCGTGGCATTTCCTCGCGAGGGCGAGGTTGAGATCAGGCGGCTGGCCCGTGTCGGCCGAGTACACCACGCTGAGCGCCGAGCACGAGGACTACCGGCGAACCCAGATCGCGCACCCATGAGTGTCCCGCGCCGCGACAGGGTCGTGTTGGGGGACTCAGGCGGCAGGCGAACTGGGGACACGGTCTGGGCTGTCTGCGAAGACCTGGCCGGCGACTGTGGGGGGTGAGCCCGCCCAACCTGATTCCCAGCGAGGTGCCGACCCGCGACCGTATCGACTTCAAAGACCGTGAAGCCGTGCGAGCGCGATGCCTGCGGCTTGCCTAGTTGGCCGGCCAACCCACGCTGCGCGGCGGCACACCGCTCACCTTCAAGGCATGCCAGGCATCGGCGACGGCCCAGACCGACCAGGAATGCCTTTCCAGTCTGAGGCGAGCTGGATCGGACGGCTCGCCGTCAAGGGCCAACTGTCGTCGAGCTAGGCTGCGCGCAGCACGGCGGCTGCAGGGCCTTTGGAGACAGCACGATGGTGAATACGACGCCGGGTCGGCGCACGTTGCTTCTGGATCAGTACCCGGAGCTGGCTGGCTACGCACGGACAGCACTGCGCCTGCATCCGCGACGCGGCATACCCACGGTGCATGAGAGCTCCGTCGGTGGACCGCTGATGTGGCCGGTCCACGAGCCCTGGCCGCTCTGCTATGAAAAGCACTACGGCGACGGTCCCGAGGGCCCGGCAGAGGGTGTCGTCATGGCCTCGGTCCTCCAACTCTTCCGACGCGACCTGCCGGTCAGCCTCCTGAGCGCGCCCGAGTGGATGTTTCCCAACGGCAGCGACGTACTCCAAGTGCTGTGGTGCCCGAACCCCCACGTGGACACCGACGACCCAAAGGCAACCTTGCGCTGGCGACAGCAAAGCCGCCTGGAGGATGTCAGGTCTAGCAACCCTGCTCTCAATGTCTTCACACAGGAAGGCGAGGACAACCTCGTTCCCCGCGCCTGCGTCGTCCACCCCGAACTGGTCCAGGAGTATCCGCCCATCACGCTCCAGGAACCGCATGAGAGCAATTTCTCCGAAACCCTGCTGGGCATCCTGCCAGCCCACCTTGAGCTGGCCTGCGCCCTCTGGACCGCCACAGGCAGCCCGCGTGAGAACTTCGACCAACAGGACTACTCCGACCACTGCAGCGTCCCCGGATGGAAACTGGGCGGCTGGGTACCCTACGTCGGCTTCTGGCCCACGCCTGCCAAACACTGCGAGTGTGGCGCTGGCACATTCATGCTCCTGGGAGCGACCTCAGAAGATCTCTTCGGTCCGTGGCAACCAGTGGATTCCCCCGGCTTTCGCTGGGGCGACCCGGATGACTGGGACGACAACCGTCCGGTCGACATCTGGCCCGCCCGCAACGGACTGCTGTGGCTCCTCGGATGCGAGGCTGACCCCACACATCCTGTCCTTGTCTACTCCGAGTAGACACACCAGGCTTCGCAGATGTCGCAGATGTTGCGACTGATCAGTGCAGCACGGCCCGAACGGCAGTGGCATCGATTAGGCGGTATGCCGGGTGGCTGCGGGGGTGGGTCCGTTGTCGATGCCGGACCACTGCCGTTGGAGGAGCTGGCCCTGCGGGCCGTGGACGTGCGGAGGGCCAGGTCACTTTCCTGACCTGGCCCCCTACCCTGCTGAAGCGTTGTTCTAATCGGTGCGGTCGCCTGTCAGCTGACGCGAACGGTCCACGCTGCGGAGGATGAGGCCGCCAGGGTAACGGTTGCCGGACGGTAGGCACGCAGCGTGTACGTGCCGGTGTGGGCGAAGGTCAGCTTGCCTGCGGCGGTGCCGTTGGTGGCGAGCTTGGCGGTGGTGAGGGTGGTCCAGGTGCCGTTGCTCTTGCGGATCTGGTACTGGATCCACGTTCCGGCCGCATAGGGCGAGGAGACTGCGGTGCAGGCGACGGCCTTGCCGTGGTGGGCCTTCGTGGCAGGGCTCTTCATGGACAAGGTGGCCTTGACATGGCCGGTGACGGTACTGCTGGTCGAGGAGGCCCAAGCGAGGTTCTTGGCTGCGGTGACCGCGCGCCAGGTGCCGTTGCGCTTGGCGGTGGTGGTGAAGTGGGCGGTGCCCTTGCTGTCCGCGGTGGCCTTCGCGACGGTGGTCCAGGTGATGCTGTCCGCGGGACGGAACTGCAGGGAGATCTGAGCGCCTGTGGCCGGCTTGGATCCGGTCTGGGTGACCGTTGCCGTGAGGTTCTGCTTGGCGCCGTACGTGGTCAGGGCAGGCCCGGTCAGCTTTGTGGCCGTGGCTGCCAGGACCCGTATCGGCTGGGTGCTGACCGAGGAGTCCCCGAACTGCGAAACCATCGTCAGGGACACCTCGTGCATGCCGGGCGTTCCTGCGGTCCACGTTCCCGAGGGCTGGGCCGGGTAGGTGCCGGTGCTGATGGTCTTGCCGTCGACAGTCAGGGTCCAGTTCTGCGCGTGGCTGACCTTGTCGGCGGCGTGGGTGTTGGCGGCGAACTTCCAGGGCTTGCCGGCCACGGAGAAGTTGTCGAGGCCGGCGGTCCAGGTCGGGTCGATGCCGGAGACGACGTTGATCGGCACGTTGGTCGTGCCGTGAGCGCCGCGGTTGTCGGTGACGTCGAAGGTCAGGGTGTGCTTGCCGTATGGGAGGGGCTTGTCGCCGAGCCGGGCGTAGAAGTAGTTCTGGTAGCCGACCAGGACGAAATCGGACACCCGGGTTGTGGCCAGGAGCGCGCCGTCCAGCGTCACCCGGGTGCTGACCGGGTAGGCGTAGTTGAGGTTGCGCGGCCAGGGCTGGTCGAGCTCGCGCGGGTACTTGTAGGTCAGGAAGGCCGTGTCCGGCACGTTCCGGATCACTGCCTTGACCGCGGTCGTCACGGTGAAGCCGTGGTCGACGAGCGTAGTGGCCCGCACGGGACTGCCGGCACGGCCCTGGTTGTCGAAGGCGACGACGTACGCGGAGGAGGGCCAGAGCGCCGACTGAACCTTGCTGGTGTCGACGGTGCCGGTCCACATTCCGTCGCTGTCCGGGCCGGCCAGGTCGGATGCTGCCGGCCAGACCGGGTGGTTGGAGAAGTATTCGACGCGGGAGACGCCGCCTCCGGTGTCCGTCGCGACGGCCCGCAGGTTCAGGCGCTGATCGGCGGTGAGACCGACCGGCTTGAAGGAGGTCCAAGCGTCCTCGCCGGGGACGTCGGGCAGGGTCACGATCGGACGGTCGTTGTCGACGGTGACGTCCGCTGTGGCGGTTCTGATCTCGGGCCGCGCGGTGAAAACCTCGACGCGGATCTCGTTGGCGCCGTCCTCAACGAGTGGTGCAGCGATCGTGTCGGTGCCGCCGAACTTCTTCGTCGCGGCCGTGTCCACAGCCGCATGGAGGGTGCACGACGGCAGGCAGTCGCCGGCTGCCAGATCGATCCGCTGGCTGACCTCACCGGTCCCCTGCGCGTTGGTGTGCCCGGTGATACTCACGACGGCGGCGTAGGGCTCGTAGTCCGGATCGGCGTGCACGGTGAACGTGACATCAGCGGTGCCGGTGACGGTCTGGCCCGGAGTGACCGTGCCGGAGGAGTCATGGCCCGAGGCGAGGGTGTCGATGCTGACCTGGGTGAGGTTGGCAGCGGTGTCCGCAGCGGCCGGAGAGCCGAGGGCAACAGCTGCCAGGCAGGCGGAACCGACGAAAGCAGAGACGAAGCGTATGTGCCGGGACACGGCGTGGTGATCCTTTGACTCGATCGCGGCAATCTCGCAGCTCGCGGAGCCGCCGGTAGCCGAACGGATGCTCGGAAGCTGGAGCGTATACCACCCGGTTTCCAGCGATAGAAGCCAGGTAGCCGGCCCGCTGCGCTTACCCCTGGACTGGCTCACCCGACACGGCTCAGGACCCGGGTGGCCTTCGAGCACCGTATTTCAGTGCAGTGCCGCCCGCTCCTGCCAATAAGTGAGGTGGCTGCGACTGCTACGGGTCACGCGGTGATCCGGGCCCAGCACTCGTGCGCACTCGGCCGCCACCCCGGTCATCAGCCGGACAGCCTCGACTGGATCTCCGGCTTCTCCCATGAGCCGAGCGTGCCACTCGAGGCACTCCAGCGTGTCAGTGTGATCCCGCCCGAGCACCCGGACTGTGTCAGCAGCAGCATCGGCGATGAGCTGCGCTGCCTCTGCCGGATCTCCGGCATCCCGGACGAGGCGGGCGTGATGGCGACGGAAGTTAAGGGTGTCGCGGGTGTCCGGTCCGAATGTCCGCTTACTGTCTGTGGCCACGTCGGCCATGAGCTGCGCTCCCTGTGCCGGATCTCCGGCATCGCCAACGAGGCGGGCGTGATGGGCGCGGCAGTTCAGGGTGTTGCGGTTGTCCGGCCCCAGCACCCGAGCGCAGTCATTGGCGAGATCGGATACGAGGATCGCCGCCCGCGTCGGATCACCGGCTGCCCCAACGAAATGCGCCTGCAAGGAGCGGCACTCCAGCGTGTCCTTGTGGTCCGGACCCTGCACCCGAGCCCGGTCGGCGAATAGGTCGGCCAGGAGCTGCGCCGCCTGCGCAGGATCTCCGGCATCGCCAACGAGGCGGGCGTGATGGGCGCGGCGTCTCAGGGTGCCGGGGTGGTCCGGCCCTAACGCCTGCGCGCTGTCGATGGCGAGGTCGGCCGTTAGACGCAGCGCCTCTGCCAGGTCGCCGGCCTCCCCGACGAAATGGGCATGCTCGGAGCGGCAAAGCAGTGTGCCCTCGTGGTCCGGGCCCTCTACGCGTTGTCGCTCCGCAGCCAGGTCGGCCATAAGCCGGGCTGCCTGCCTCGCATCGCCGGCATCGCCGATCCGCTGGGCCTGACGGAAGCGCTCCCTGGATTCCTTCCGGAACGCGAGGAGGGTTGATGAGGAAGTAGCGATGTCCCGTGCGGTCGGCGGATGTGTGGCCCCATCGCCGAGCTGTAGGGCCGCGGCGGGTAGCTTCGGTACTGGCGTCTGCTTGTTTTGGATCAGGCTGGTTACCGCGGTTGGCCACGACACGGCCCCCGAGAACTCCTCCGGAGGGGTCCACCGCTCTGCGATTGCTGTGGCAAGCTCGGTCAGGGTGGGCCGCTTGACAGGATCCTTGATCAGGCAGGCGGCTATCAGGTCGCGCAGCGGACTGGGCACGCCGTCGAGTACGGGCGCAGCGTGGACGATGCGGTAGAGCAGCGCAGCGCTCGGTCCCTCGCCGAACGGCCCGGTTCCGTTGGCGGCGAAGGTGACCACCGCCCCGAGGGAGAACACATCGGTGGCCGGGCCCGCCTGTCCGCCCACGGCTTGCTCCGGCGACATGAAGCCGGCCGTGCCGATCACCGTTCCTGTGGCGGTCAACGCCGTGCCATCGATCGCCCGGGCAATACCAAAGTCGATTACCCGCGGGCCGTCCGCAGCCAGGAGGACGTTCGAGGGCTTCAGGTCCCGATGCACTATGGCGGCCGAGTGGATCGCGTGAAGCGCTTCCACCAGCCCGGCCATCAATGGCCACAACGATGCCTCGGGCAGCGGACCATTGGCCACGACCGCCTCGGACAGGCTCGGACCTGGCACGTAGACAGTCGCCAGCCACGGCGGATCGTCATCCGGGCCGGCCGCCACTACGGGCGCCGTGAACGCACCGCTGACCGCCCGCGCGGCAGTGACCTCCTGCCGGAAACGGATCC
The DNA here is from genome assembly GCF_044751185.1 of Streptomyces sp. NPDC088733. Taxonomy (NCBI): domain Bacteria; kingdom Bacillati; phylum Actinomycetota; class Actinomycetes; order Kitasatosporales; family Streptomycetaceae; genus Streptomyces; species Streptomyces sp. NPDC088733. The sequence goes on along the minus strand of NZ_JBIVLH010000029.1, from coordinate 38,802 downwards.
TGAACTCGGGCTGCTGCGCGTAGTGCGGATGCACCACCTTCACCGCCACCGCCCGCCCAGCCAGCGAGCGGCCCAAAAACACTCGCCCCATACCGCCCGCACCCAGACGGCCCCGCAGCACGAACCCGCCCACACTGGCTGGATCCCCGACCCCCAACGGCTCCATCCCGCCCCTCCCCGCGAGCACCACACTCTGAGGCGCCGGCCATACCCAGGATCCAGCCAGACAAGACCTTTGAGAACACAGCCGACCGCACACCACGGCGGCCACCGACAATCCGCCGAGTTTCCTCAGATTTTCAGTCCGGCGGGTGCTGATTCCATAGATCGACTGAGACCCTAGAAGCCGCTCGTCAGGTCTGCGCCATGTCCACGAAGCGCGAGTAGTGCCCCTGGAAGGCGACGGTGATCGTCGCCGTGGGGCCGTTGCGGTGCTTGGCGACGATCAGGTCGGCCTCGCCGGCGCGGGGGGACTCCTTCTCGTAGGCGTCCTCGCGGTGCAGCAGGATCACCATGTCGGCGTCCTGCTCGATGGAGCCCGACTCGCGCAGGTCGCTGACCATCGGCCGCTTGTCCGTGCGCTGTTCGGGGCCGCGGTTCAGCTGGGAGAGCGCGATGACCGGCACTTCCAGCTCCTTGGCGAGGAGCTTGAGGTTCCGGGACATGTCGGAGACCTCCTGCTGGCGGCTCTCGGGACGGCGCGAGCCGCCCGCCTGCATCAGCTGGAGATAGTCGATGACGACCAGGCGCAGGTCGTTGCGCTGCTTCAGGCGGCGGCACTTGGCGCGGATCTCCATCATCGACAGGTTCGGGGAGTCATCGATGTAGAGGGGGGCCGCGGAGACGTCCGGCATCCGGCGGGCGAGCCGGGTCCAGTCGTCGTCGGTCATGTTGCCGGAGCGCATGTGGTGCAGCGCCACGCGGGCCTCGGCGGACAGCAGGCGCATCGCGATCTCGTTGCGGCCCATTTCGAGGGAGAAGAACACGCTGGGCATGCCGCTGCTGACCGAGCACGCGCGGGCGAAGTCCAGCGCGAGCGTGGACTTGCCCATCGCGGGACGGGCGGCGATGACGATCATCTGGCCGGGGTGCAGGCCGTTGGTGAGGGAGTCCAGGTCGGCGAAGCCCGTGGGCACGCCGGACATCTGGCCGCTGCGGGAGCCGATGGCCTCGATCTCGTCGAGGGCGCCCTCCATGATCTCGGAGAGCGGCAGGTAGTCCTCGCTGGTGCGCTGCTCGGTGACGGCGTAGATCTCGGCCTGGGCGGAGTTGACGATCTCGTCGACGTCGCCGTCGGCCGCGTATCCCATCTGCGTGATGCGGGTGCCGGCCTCGACCAGGCGCCGCAGGACCGCGCGTTCGTGCACGATCTCGGCGTAGTACTCGGCGTTGGCGGCGGTGGGCACCGCGTTGACGAGGCTGTGCAGATAGGGGGAGCCGCCGACGCGGGTGAGTTCGCCGCGCTTGGTGAGCTCGGCGGCGACCGTGATGGGGTCGGCGGGCTCGCCGCGTGCGTACAGGTCGAGGATCGCCGCGTAGACCGTCTCGTGCGCGGGACGGTAGAAGTCGGCGCCCTTGAGGACCTCGACGACGTCGGCGATGGCGTCCTTGGACAGCAGCATGCCGCCCAGCACCGACATCTCGGCGTCCAGGTCCTGCGGGGGGACGCGCTCGAAGCCGCCGCCCCCGCGGTCCTCGTCGCGGTCGTGATCGCGGTCGCGGTCGTCCTTGCGGCGGAAGCGGGCGACGGGCTGCCGGTCGCCGGGGCCGTCCGGCGGGAAGGGCGGCTCGCCTCCCCAGTGGTCCTCCGCGGGTTCGGGCTGGCTCACCCCCCTGCCACCTCCTCCCGTGGACGCGCACCGCTCGCGCAGCGCGGCGCTTCTTTCCTACGCCATCGCTCTGACAGTTCTCAGGTCTTGCAGTCGAGACGCCCGCGCACGCCTGTGGCGCGTCGGGCGACGCCCCACCGTAGGGGTCTGCGGGGCCCGGAGCCAAGACGGTTATCCACAGGGGCTGGGGACGACCTGTTGAAGAAACGGCTCCGCCTGTGGAGAAGCCCGCCCAAGCTGTGTACAGGCCGGGGGACAGCGACGTGGACAAGCACACAATCACCCAATGATCACGGCTCTGACCTGGGCTTTCTTCATCCACCCACTGTGGACAAGAAAAACTTCCCCCTTCGGCTCAAGATCGCGACAAACGACGCGGAGCAGATCACCCTGTGCAGCGACAGGTAATGGACGAAGCCACCTTGCGGCTATTACATGTGGATGATTACGCTGGCCGCGTGCCTCAGACCGCCGAGTTCTCCCGTCAGCAGTCCGCCCGCCGCCACGACCGCGAGATCTTCGGCCTCGCCCTGCCCGCCTTCGGCGCCCTGGTCGCCGAACCGCTCTTCCTCCTCGTCGACAGCTCGATCGTCGGCCACCTCGGCACCGCGCAACTGGCCGGCCTCGGTGTGGCCGGCGCGCTCCTCACCACCGTCGTCGGTGTCTTCGTCTTCCTCGCCTACGCCACCACGGCCGCCGTGGCCCGCCGGGTCGGCGCGGGCGACCTGCCCGCCGCGATCCGTCAGGGCATGGACGGCATCTGGCTCGCCCTGCTGATCAGCGTCGCGGCCGTCGCCGTGACCATTCCGGCCGCACCCGCCCTCACCGGCCTCTTCGGCGCGTCCGGCACCGCCGCCCCGTACGCCGTCACCTATCTGCGGATCAGCGCACTCGGCATCCCCGCGATGCTCGTCGTCCTCGCCGCGACCGGCGTCCTGCGGGGCCTGCAGAACACCAGGACCCCGCTCCAGGTGGCCGTCGGCGGCTTCGCCGCGAACGCCGCGCTCAATGTGCTGCTGGTCTACGGCGCCGGCTTCGGCATCGCCGGCTCCGCCTGGGGCACCGTGATCGCCCAGAACGCCATGGCGGCCGTCTACCTCGCGGTCGTCGTCCGCGGCGCCCGGCGGCACGGCGCCTCCCTGCGTCCCGACCTGGCCGGGATCCGGGCCTGCGCCCAGGCCGGGACACCGCTGCTGATCCGCACGGTGAGCCTGCGCGCCGTCCTCATGATCGCCACAGCCGTCGCCGCGCGCCTCGGGGACGTCTCGATAGCCGCCCATCAGATCACCTTCGCCCTGTGGACCCTCGCCGCCTACGCGCTGGACGCCCTCGCCATCGCAGGGCAGGCGATCATCGGCCGGCACCTCGAGGCCGGCGACGCGGAGGCCGCCCGGGCCGCCTGCCGCCGCATGGTCCAGTGGGGCGTCGCCGCCGGCGTCCTGATCGGGCTGCTGACGGCGGTCGGCCGGCCGCTGATAGCGCCACTGTTCACCTCCGACCCGTCGGTGCACTCCGCCCTCGTCCCGGTGCTGCTCGTCGCGGCGCTGGCACAGCCGGTCAGCGGCGCGGTCTTCGTCCTGGACGGGGTGCTGATCGGCGCGGGGGACGGCGCCTACCTCGCCGGTTCCACGATCGTCACCCTGGTGGTCTTCGCCCCGGTCGCGCTGGCCGTGCCCGCGCTGGGCGGCGGCCTGACCGCACTGTGGTGGGCGATGGACCTGATGATGCTGACCCGGCTCGTCACCCTGCAACTGCGCGCCCGTTCCGGGAAGTGGGCCGTCACCGGCGCGGTCCGCGCCTGACCGCCGGCAGGGACGGCGAAGGGCCCGGAACCACGCGGTTCCGGGCCCTTCGCTCACGCGGTGGGTGTCAGCTCGCGACGACCTCGACGTCGAGACCGGCCTCGACCTCGGGGTGCAGACGCACCGACACCTTGTGCGAGCCCAGCGTCTTGATCGGCGAACCGATCTCGACACGGCGCTTGTCCACGTCCGGACCGCCCGCGGCCTTGATGGCGGCGGCGATGTCGGCCGGGGTCACCGAACCGAACAGACGGCCGGCGTCACCGGCGCGGGTCGTCAGCTTGACCTTGACACCGGCGAGCTGCGCCTTGACGGCGTTGGCCTGCTCGATGGTCGCGATCTCGCGGATCCGGCGCGCACGGCGGATCTGCTCGACGTCCTTCTCGCCACCCTTGGTCCACGCGATCGCGAAACCGCGGGGGATCAGGTAGTTGCGGGCGTAGCCGCTCTTGACCTCGACGACGTCGCCTGCGGCGCCGAGGCCGCTGACCTCATTGGTGAGGATGATCTTCGCCATTGCTCAGTCACCCTTCCTTAGCGAGCGGTCGAGGTGTAGGGCAGCAGCGCCATCTCACGGCTGTTCTTCACGGCCGTGGCGACGTCGCGCTGGTGCTGGGTGCAGTTGCCGGTGACCCGGCGGGCACGGATCTTGCCGCGGTCGGAAATGAACTTCCGCAGCAGGTTCGTGTCCTTGTAGTCGACGTACGTGATCTTGTCCTTGCAGAACACGCAAACCTTCTTCTTCGGCTTGCGAGCAGGCGGCTTCGCCATTGTCTCTCTCCAGTGTGATCAAGAAGTGTGGTGCGCCGCCCTCAGAAGGGAGGCTCGTCCGAGTAGCCGCCGCCGGAACCGGAGCCACCGCCCCAGTTGCCGCCACCACCCTGGCCGCCACCGGCCGGAGCACTGGTCGCCCAGGGGTCGTCGGCGGGCGCGCCGCCCTGGCCGCCGCCGGAGCCACCGCCCCAGTTGCCGCCACCTCCACCCTGACCGCCGCCGCCGTAACCGCCCTGACCGCCGCGGGAGCCGCCGGCTCCGCCGCCGCTCGCCCGGGTGATCTTGGCGGTCGCGCTGCGCAGGCTGGCGCCGACCTCGTCGACGTCCAGCTCGTAGACCGTCCGCTTGACGCCCTCGCGGTCGTCGTACGTCCGCTGCTTCAGCCGGCCCTGCACGATCACGCGCATGCCCTTCTGAAGGGACTCCGCCACGTTCTCCGCCGCCTGCCGCCAGACCGAGCACGTGAGGAAGAGGCTCTCGCCGTCCTTCCACTCGTTGGTCTGCCGGTCGAAGGTGCGGGGGGTGGACGCGACACGGAACTTCGCGACCGCCGCACCGGAGGGGGTGAAGCGCAGCTCGGGGTCGTCGACGAGATTGCCGACGACCGTGATGACGGTCTCGCCTGCCATGGTGGGTGACCTCTCGGCTTTTCTTGGCTGCTCGGTATCCCGAATGCCGTGAGCCGTCAGGCTCAGTGGGTTTCGGGGCGGAGGACCTTGGTCCGGAGGACCGACTCGTTCAGGTTCATCTGACGGTCGAGCTCCTTGACGACCTCGGGTGTGGCGTTGAGGTCGATGACCGAGTAGATGCCCTCGGGCTTCTTCTTGATCTCGTAAGAGAGACGACGACGGCCCCAGGTGTCGATCTTCTCGACCTTGCCGCCGCCCGTACGGACGACACCAAGGAAGTTCTCGATCAGCGGGGAGACAGCACGCTCCTCGAGATCGGGGTCGAGGATCACCATCACCTCGTAGTGACGCATGTGGAACCCACCTCCTTCGGACTCAGCGGCCATGGCGTTTCCATGGCAGGAGGGTTTGCATCGCGTCGCAACGGTATCGCGGGCCACCGACAACGCCCTGGGCCTTCCGTGGATCGCATCCCGGAGACCTTGCGGACCGTTGCAGGGGCCTGCACAGACACCGGTGCAGACGGTACACACTACCCGGCCCCGTGCTTCCGGTTGAAATCCGCGGGTGGAAGCCCCCAATCTGTACACATCGGGTGTGTCCGGCGCTACGATGCGCCACTTCTCCATCACGGAGGTGCCCCATGGCACAGGCAGTACGACCCACCACCGACGCCCACCACCACCGCTTCCGGCTCTCCCGGTTCACCTTCAACAGCGACGGCCAGCCGCACCCGGTGGAGAACGGCCTCGCCGTAGCGACGCTCGTACTGGGCCTGCTGGCCTCCATCGCCGCCTTCTGGAGCGGACTGCACCTGCTGAGTTCCTGGGCCGGCCTCATCGGGCTCCTGGTCGGCGCCTACGGGCAGTACCGCTCGGTCACCACCGCGGAGCGCTTCGTCTTCATCATCGGAATGGGCCTGGCCGGCATCGGTTTCTACATCGGCATGGCCCACGGCGGTCTCTTCGGCGGAGTGCTGGGGGGATAGCAGGCACGCGGCACGGTCACGCGGCGGCGTCCCGCGACGCCGCCCCCGGGCCCGGCCGGGCCCGGCTCCGGGCCGTCCGGGCCCGAGCCGCGGCCTCCGGTTGTCCACAGCCCTCGCAGGGGCGTTCGCCGTTCGCAGTAGGCTTCGGCGCAGTAGTAGTGCAGACAGAGACGCCTTAGCCGCAGCAGCGATGGGGAGCGCCCCGCATGAGCTTGACCCTGAGGACCATCAGTCGGGAACAGCACCTGGCGTACATCCAGAGCCTGCCCTCGGCGAGCCACTGCCAGGTCCCCGCCTGGGCGGACGTCAAGACCGAATGGCGCTCGGAGAACCTGGGCTGGTTCGACGACAGGACCGGTGAACTGGTCGGCGCGGGCCTGGTCCTGTACCGGCAGCTGCCCAAGGTGAAGCGGTACCTGGCGTACCTGCCCGAGGGCCCGGTGATCAACTGGTACGCGCCCAACCTGGAGGACTGGCTGCGCCCGATGCTCGCGCATCTGAAGCAGCAGGGCGCGTTCTCCGTGAAGATGGGCCCGCCCGTGGTGATCCGCCGCTGGGACGCGAACGCCATCAAGGCGGGCATCGCCGATCCGGACGTCAAGCGCCTGCGCGACGTCGAGGCGACCTTCATCGAGCCCCGCGCCTTCGAGGTGGCCGACCGCCTGCGCCGCATGGGCTGGCAGCAGGGCGAGGACGGCGGCGCCGGCTTCGGCGACGTGCAGCCGCGCTACGTCTTCCAGGTGCCGCTCGAGGACCGCAGCCTGGACGACGTCCAGAAGGGCTTCAACCAGCTGTGGCGCCGCAACATCAAGAAGGCCGAGAAGCTCGGCGTCGAGGTCGTCCAGGGCGGCTACGACGACCTCGCGGTCTGGCAGCAGCTGTACGAGGTGACGGCCGAGCGCGACCACTTCCGGCCGCGCCCGCTGTCGTACTTCCAGCGCATGTGGCAGGTGCTCAACGCCGAGGACCCCAACCGCATGCGCCTGTACTTCGCCACGCACGAGGGCGAGGCGGTCGCCGCCGCCACGATGCTCGTTGTCGGCCGGCACGTCTGGTACTCGTACGGGGCCTCCGCCAACCACAAGCGCGAGGTGCGGCCCAGCAACGCCATGCAGTGGCGCATGCTGCGGGACGCCTACGCGCTCGGCGCGAGCGTGTACGACCTGCGCGGCATCAGCGACTCCCTGGACGAGAGCGACCACCTCTTCGGGCTCATCCAGTTCAAGGTGGGCACCGGTGGGCAGGCTGCCGAATACTTGGGCGAGTGGGACTTCCCGCTCAACAAGCTGCTCCACAAGGCGCTCGACATCTACATGTCCCGCCGCTGACCCGCCCGTCCGTCCGCCGACCCGAAAGGCCACCCCACCCGCGATGGCGCTCTCCCTGTACGTCGACACCGTGCGCTGGCGTGCGCACCAGCAGTCCGTGGCGGAGCAGTTCCCGGGGCTGATCCCGGTCTGCAAGGGCAACGGATACGGCTTCGGCCACGAGCGCCTGGCGGAGGAGGCCATCCGCCTGGGCGCGGACATCCTGGCGGTCGGCACGACGTACGAGGCCGCGCAGATCAAGGACCTGTTCGGCGGCGACCTACTCGTCCTCACCCCGTACCGGCTGGGCGAGGAGCCGGTGCCGCTGCCGGACCGCGCCATCAGGTCCGTCTCGTCGGTGGAGGGCGTGCGCGGCCTGGTCGGCGCGCGGGTCGTCATCGAGGTCATGAGCAGCATGAAGCGCCACGGCGTGAGCGAGGACGACCTCGTCAAGCTGCACTCGGCCATCGACGACGTCCGCCTGGAGGGCTTCGCCATCCACCTGCCGCTGGACCGCACCGACGGCTCCGACGCGGTGGAGGAGGTCTTCACCTGGATGGAGCGGCTGCGCGCGGCCCGGCTGCCGCTGCACACGCTGTTCGTCAGCCACCTCAAGGCGGGCGAGCTGGAGCGGCTGCGCGCCCAGTTCCCGCAGACGCGCTTCCGCGCCCGCATCGGCACCCGGCTCTGGCTCGGCGACCACGAGGCCACCGAGTACCGCGGCGCCGTCCTGGACGTCACCCGCGTCGCCAAGGGCGAGCGCTTCGGCTACCGCCAGCAGAAGGCGGGCGAGGACGGCCACCTGGTGGTCGTGGCGGGCGGCACCTCCCACGGGGTGGGCCTGGAGGCCCCCAAGGCCATGCACGGCGTCATGCCGCGCGCCAAGGGCGTCGCCCGTGCGGGGCTCGCCACCATCAACCGCAACCTGTCCCCCTTCGTGTGGGCGGGCAAGCAGCGCTGGTTCGCCGAGCCGCCGCACATGCAGGTGTCGATCCTCTTCCTGCCGGGCGACGTGGCCCCGCCCGCCGTCGGGGACGAGCTGGTGGCCCATCTGCGGCACACGACGACCCAGTTCGACCGCGTCGTCGACCGCTGACGCCGCGCTCCGCGTCCGCGTCCGCACACAAGGAGGCCCCCGCACCGCCGAGCGCTGCGAGGGCCTCAGGAGCGCCGCCGGGATCAGGCGGGCGGGTTCGGGTCCACACCCCACCGCACGGGCTGCTGGACCGGCGTCCCGGGGCCGTACGGGCCCTCCGGGCCGGCGAAGGGGGCGGCGTGGCGCGCGCGCCGGCCCGAGCCGCCCAGGGAGACCTTGTCCCTCGCCTCGTCCAGCACACCGCCGGAGGGGTCGTCCGAACCGTCCCGGCGGACCGGGTCGCGCTCGGGGAGGAGCACGTCGCGGACGACGACCGCGCACAGGTAGAGCGTCCCCACCAGGTGCACCGCGATGGCGAGGTCGTAGCCGTACATCGGCAGCCCCTTGTTGCCGCCGCCCGTGGTGTACGCCAGGTAGAACCAGATGCCGAGGAAGTACATGACCTCGGCGGCCTGCCAGATCAGGAAGTCGCGCCAGCGCGGCCTGGCGAGCGCGGCGAGCGGCACCAGCCACAGCACGTACTGCGGTGAGTAGACCTTGTTGGTCAGGACGAAGGCCGCGACGATCAGGAAGGCCAACTGGGCGAAGCGCGGCCGCCGCGGCGCCCACAGCGCCAGCAGACCGATGCCGACCGCCAGCAGCGCCATCAGCACCATGGCGCCGAGGTTCGCCACGCTCCTGTCGATCGAGATGCCGGTCGTCTGCGTGATGGCCAGCCAGAACGAGCCGTAGTCGACGCCCCGTTCCTGGCTGAAGGCGTAGAACCGCCACCAGCCCTCGGGGGCGAGGATCGCCACCGGCAGGTTCACCACGACCCAGGCGCCCGCGGCCCCGGCCAGGGTGACGCTCCACGCCTTGAGTCTCCCGGCCCGCAGGGCCAGTACGAACAGCGGCCAGAGCAGGAGCACCGGGTACAGCTTGGCGGCCGTCGCCAGGCCGATCAGGATGCCGGCGGCCAGCGGGCGGCTGCGGGACCACAGCATCATCCCGGCGGCGGCGAGGGCCACCGCGAACAGGTCCCAGTTGATCGTGGCGTTCAGCGCGAACGCGGGTGCCAGGGCGACCAGCAGCGCGTCCCAGGGCCGGCGGCGGTTGGTGCGGGCCACGCAGACCGCGATGACCGCGGTGCACGCCATCAGCATCCCCGCGTTGACCAGCCAGTAGATCTGCTCGCGGTGCTGGATCGTGCCGCCGTGCGGGGTCAGCCAGGAGGCGACCTCCATGAAGACACCGGTCAGGACCGGGTACTCCAGGTAGCCCATGCCGCCGGAGACCGTGTCCGGGATGCGGTCGAAGTACGGCACCAGGTCGTCGGCGAAACCGCGCCCGTAGTACAGGTGCGGGATGTCCGAGTAGCAGGCGTGGCTGTACTGCGCGTTCGCGCCGAAGAACCAGCCGCTGTCGTAGCAGGGCAGCTTCTGCACCATGCCGAGCGCGAACATCCCGATCGCCACCAGCACGATCACCCGCAGCGGGTTCCACCACCCGCGCTGCCCCACGGCGGCGAACCGCCCCAGCGGCCCTCCGATGACCTCGCTGCCGGCCCGGGCGACCGGGTCCTCCTCCGTCGGAGGCACGACCTCCTCGGCCTCGCGGGGCTCCTCGGCCGCCCCGGCCTCCCGGTGGTGGTCTTCGCGCACGCTCGTCATGCGGACATCCTGCCCTACGCGGCTGAGCGGGGGCTGTCCCAATCCCGACGCGATCACGAACGGCCGCGGCCGCGGAGGGCGTGGTGCCCTCCGCGGCCGCGGATCGGTGCGGGTGCGGTCCCCGGACGGGGCCTCAGCCGTTGGCCCCCGCGAAGAGGCCGGTGCCCTTGGTATTGCTGGAGGACGGGGTCGAACTCGGTGTGCCGGAGGCCCCGCCGTCCGTGCCGCCGCCGTCGGCGCCGCCATTGGCCGCACCGCCATTGGCTGCACCGCCGTTGCCACCGCCGCCGTTGCCGCCACCGCCGTTGCCACCGCCGCCGTTCTGGCAGCCGAAGAACCCTCGGCAGGTCTCGGTCGCCGTCGCGGTGGGCGACTGGGTGGGCGGCGTGAACGTCGGGGTCGGCGGCGTGCTCGCGCTCTCGGTCGGCGAGGACGACACGGACGGGCTCGACGACGCCGGGGCGCCCAGCTCGTCGTGGATGTCGCCGATCTTGACCGGGTCCGGGAAGGGGACGTCCTGCGTGCCCTTGAGCGCCGCCTTCATGTACTCGGTCCAGACCTGGGTCGGGATGTCACCACCGTGGATGGACTCCACACCCGCCGTGCCGTTCATGGAGAGCAGGCTGTGGGTCTTCGGGTTCTCGCGGAACATCGCGATCGAGGTCGACAGCTGCTTGGTGTAGCCGACGAACCAGGCCGACTTGTTGCTGTCGGTCGTACCGGTCTTGCCGGCCGCCGTCCGGCCCAGCGCCAGCGCCTTCATACCCGTACCGTTCTTGATCACGTTCTCCAGCGTGTCGGTGACGTTGTCCGCCACCTCCGACGGCATGACCTCGGTGGCCTTCGGCTTGTCGAAGCCGGGCACCTCCACACCGCCCTGCTTGACCGCCGTGACCGAGTACGGCTCCACGTGCTTGCCCGAGGCCGCGAAGGTCGCGTAGGCGTCGGCCATGCGAATGGCGCTCGGGGTCGAGGTACCCAGCGCGAACGAGGGGTTCTGGTAGGCCATCGAGGTCTTCAGGATGCCGGACTTCTCGGCGACCGAGGCCACCTTGTCCATGCCGACGTCCATGCCGAGCTGCACGAAGGGGGTGTTGATGGACTGCTCCATCGCCTTGCGCAGCGTGATGAAGCCCCAGGCGTGGGGACTCTCGTTCTCCTGGTAGAACGGCGTGTTGTCCTTCTTGAGGACATCGGTGCCGTCGTTGTTCTTGACCCTCAGGTGGTCGTTGCCGTTGTACTTGCTCAGCGGCGAGATCCCCTCGCCGTGGCTCCGGTACGTGCCGTACTCCATGGCGGCGGCGAGCACGAACGGCTTCCACGTCGAACCGACCGGCACACCCGAGGTGTTGGCGTTGTTGGTGAAGTGGTTGTGCTCGAAGCCGGCGCCGCCGTAGATCGCGACGATCGCGCCGTCGTTCGGCTTCACCGAGGCCGCACCGAACTGCACGTACTTGTCCAGCTCCCGCTTGTTCGGCTTGAGGTTGGCGTCCTCGACCTTCTTGACCGCCTTGGCCAGCGCGTCCACCTTCGGCTTCTCGAAGGTCGTGTAGATCTGGTAGCCGCCCTGGTCGAGCTCCGCCCGGCTGATCTTGGAGTGGCTGAGCACGTAGTTCTTGGCGGTGTCCACCAGGTAGCTGATCTGGCCGGTCATGCCCTTGGTGGCCTTCAGGCCCTGCGGCTCGGGGTACCCCGAAACGGCCTTGTCGTACAGGGGCTTGGTCAGGTGGCCGTCCTTGTACATCTCACCGAGGATCCAGCGCCAGCGGTCCTCGGAGTTCTTCCGGTTCGCCTCGGGCGTCGCGATCGGGTCGATGCTCGTGGCGCCGGCCGGGTCGTAGTACGTGGGGCCCTTGAGCAGCGCGGCCAGGAAGGCGCACTGGCTGTCGTTGAGCTTCTCGGCGTCCACGCCGTAGTAGGTCTGGGCCGCCGCCTGGATGCCGTAGGCACCGCGTCCGTAGTACGCGGTGTTCAGGTAGCCCTGGAGGATCTCGTCCTTGCTGAGCTTCGTCCCCACCTTTATGGAGATGAAGAGTTCCTTGAACTTACGGCTGACCGTCTGCTCCTGGCTCAGGTAGGTGTTCTTGACGTACTGCTGGGTGATCGTGGAACCACCCTGCGCGTCACCGCCCTTGGCCATGTTGAACAGCGCGCGGCCGATACCCATGGGGTCGACGCCGGAGTCCTTCTCGAAGCTCTTGTTCTCCGCGGAGATGACCGCGTACTGCATCGACTTCGGGATCTCGGCGAGCGTGACGTTCTGCCGGTTGGCACCGGTGCCGGTCGCCACCATGCGGTCGCCGTTGGCCCAGAAGAAGACGTTGTTCTGGGACTTGGCGGCGTCGTTCTCGTTGGGGATGCCGACCATCGCGTAACCGATGCCCGCGGCCGCCACCAGGCTGCCGAAGAAGAAGACGCACAGACCCGACACGAGCTTCCAGGACGGCACCCAGCGCTGCCAGCCGTCCCTGCCCCAGCGGGGGTAGTCGAGGATGCGCTTCTTCGGCGGCTGGCCGCCTCCGCGCCCGCCCCCGGCGCCCGCCTCCGCGGTGCGGCGACGTCCGCCGCCCTTCTGATTGGCCTGGGCCGCGCGGCGTGCGGCGGCGCGCCCCTGGTACGCGGGCTCGCCCCCGCCCCGGCGTCCGCCCTGACCCGCACCCGGGCCCGGGACCGCGCCGTGGCCGGCGCTCTGACGTGCCCCCTGGCCCGGACCGGACGGCCGTCCGCCCTGACCCGCGGCGGCGCTGCCCCGGGGGGGCTGCTGACGCGGACCGCCGCCCGTGCCCTGGGTGCCCTGGGCCGGACCGGGTCCGCGTGTGCCGTACGACTGCGATGGCGGCGCTTCCCGCCGGCCTCCTGGCGGCGGGGGTTGCTGCTGCGCGCCGCGCCGGGCGGCTGCGCGGCCGCCGCCGGGCGGCGTCTGCGGCGGCTTGCGACGGTGCTCGCTCATGAACAGCTACTCCTAGGACAGGCGGAATCGCCTGAAAGCGGCAGTGGTTTTCCGGTCCCCCCGGCGTGCGTTGGCCGCACTGCACCACGGACAAGGACGCTCACTTGCGCCCCACGGTTCCCGGTGCTCTGCATGGCGAACAGAGTACGCAGGGTCAAAAGACCTGCTAGCCCGATGTTCATCACATAAGGGGCGGTTGACGCTGTGCAGATTTCCCGATGTGACGTCGGTCACCGTGCGGCACCTTGCGGGCCCCGGTCGGGCGTTCTATCGTCACGATGTATCGAGCCGATACATCGCGGCGAGATAAGAGGCGACGACTGCAAGGACGGAGGCGGGAAGAGGGCATGAGCAAACGCTCGGGCATCCTCGAGTTCGCCGTCCTGGGCTTGCTGCGCGAATCCCCGATGCACGGTTATGAGCTGCGGAAACGGCTCAACACCTCGCTCGGTGTGTTCCGCGCGTTCAGCTACGGGAGCCTCTACCCCTGCCTCAAGACACTGGTCGCTCAGGGCTATCTGGTCGAGGAGACCGGCCCCGAGTCCGATCCGCTCACCACGCCGCTGGCCGGCCGGAGAGCGAAGATCGTGTACCGGCTGACGGCGGCCGGCAAGGAGCACTTCGAAGAACTGCTCGCCCACTCCGGACCGGACGCATGGGAGGACGAGCACTTCGCTGCTCGTTTCGCCTTCTTCGGCCAGACGTCCAGGGACGTACGGATGCGTGTCCTCGAAGGTCGGCGCAGCCGCCTGGAGGAACGCCTGGAGAAGATGCGCGCGTCCCTCGCGCGCACCCGTGAGCGGCTCGACGACTACACGCTCGAGTTGCAGCGGCACGGCATGGAGTCGGTGGAGCGCGAGGTCCGCTGGCTGAACGAGCTGATCGAGACGGAGCGGGCGGGGCGCAGCAGGCCCCTGTCCGCTCCGTCCTCGGACGCCGAGCAGGACAACCAACAGGAAAACGACGAGGGACCCGGCAGCGACCGGGGATCCTCGTGACGATCACACAGGGAGCAACCGGAATGGGTTCGGTTCGCGTAGCCATCGTGGGCGTGGGCAACTGCGCCGCGTCGCTGGTGCAGGGTGTCGAGTACTACAAGGACGCCGACCCGGCCGGCCGCGTGCCCGGCCTCATGCACGTGCAGTTCGGCGAGTACCACGTGCGTGACGTCGAGTTCGTGGCGGCCTTCGACGTGGACGCCAAGAAGGTCGGGCTCGACCTGGCCGACGCCATCGGTGCCAGTGAGAACAACACCATCAAGATCTGCGACGTGCCGCAGACGGACGTGACCGTCCAGCGCGGCCACACCCTCGACGGTCTCGGCAAGTACTACCGCGAGACCATCGAGGAGTCCGGCGAGGAGCCGGTGGACGTCGTCCAGATCCTCAAGGACCGCCAGGTCGACGTGCTTGTCTGCTACCTGCCGGTCGGTTCCGAGGCCGCCGCCAAGTTCTACGCGCAGTGCGCCATCGACGCCAAGGTCGCGTTCGTCAACGCCCTGCCGGTGTTCATCGCGGGCACCAAGGAGTGGGCGGACAAGTTCACCGCGGCCGGCGTGCCGATCGTCGGCGACGACATCAAGTCCCAGGTCGGCGCCACGATCACGCACCGCGTGCTGACCAAGCTCTTCGAGGACCGCGGGGTCATCGTCGAGCGCACCATGCAGCTGAACGTCGGCGGCAACATGGACTTCAAGAACATGCTCGAGCGCGAGCGCCTGGAGTCCAAGAAGATCTCCAAGACGCAGGCCGTCACCTCCCAGATCCCGGACCGCGACCTGGGCGCGAAGAACGTCCACATCGGCCCCTCGGACTACGTGGCCTGGCTGGACGACCGCAAGTGGGCCTACGTCCGCCTGGAGGGCCGCGCGTTCGGCGACGTCCCGCTGAACCTGGAGTACAAGCTCGAGGTCTGGGACTCCCCGAACTCCGCCGGTGTCATCATCGACGCCCTGCGCGCCGCGAAGATCGCCAAGGACCGCGGCATCGGCGGCCCGATCCTCTCGGCCTCCTCGTACTTCATGAAGTCCCCGCCGGTGCAGTACTTCGACGACGAGGCGCGCGAGAACGTGGAGAAGTTCATCCGCGGCGAGGTCGAGCGCTGATCGGCGGTTCAGCCACCGTTCACCGCCCGTCGCACGACGCGACCCATCAGGCCCCCGGGTATGACACCCGGGGGCCTGTGTGTCGTGTGAGGCTGTGCGCATGCCCGTCGTACGCGATCTCCGTCTGCTGCTGCGCTTCCGCGACTTCCGGTGCCTGCTGGCGGTACGGCTGCTGTCGCAGCTCTCCGACGGGGTGTTCCAGGTGGCGCTGGCGGCCTACGTGGTCTTCTCCCCGGAGAAGCAGACCTCTCCGGCGGCCATCGCCTCCGCCATGGCCGTGCTGTTGCTGCCGTACTCGCTGCTGGGGCCGTTCACGGGTGTCCTGCTCGACCGCTGGCGGCGGCGGCAGGTGCTGCTCTACTGCAACCTGCTGCGCGCCCTGCTCTCGGCCGGTACCGCCGCCCTGATGCTGCTGCGGGTGCCGGACTGGCTGTTCTATCTGTCGGCCCTCTCGGTCACCGGCATCAACCGCTTCGTCCTGGCCGGCCTGTCGGCCGCGCTGCCGCGCGTGGTGGACGGCGAGCGCCTGGTGATGGCCAACTCGCTCTCCCCGACCGCGGGCACCCTCGCGGCGACCGCGGGGGGCGGGATGGCGTTCCTCATCCACCTCGGGGTCGCCGAGGGCCGGGCGTCCGACGCCCTGGTCGTGCTCCTGGCGGCCCTGATCTATCTGTCGGCCGGGCTGACCTCCCTGACGCTGGGCCGCGATCTGCTGGGCCCCGATCCCACCCGGGTCCAGCCGCGGGTCGGCGAGGCACTGCGCAGTACCGTCGGCGGCCTGCTCCACGGGCTGCGGCACCTGCGGGACCGCCCGCGGGCCGCGCGTGCGATGGCCGCGATGACGGCGATGCGCTTCTGCTACGGCGGGCTGACGGTGACGGTGCTCATGCTCTGCCGGTACGCCTGGGCCGGCGGCGGTACGGGCGGCGGCGACTCCGGTGGGGACGGGCTGGCGCTCCTGGGCCTCGCGGTCGCCGCGTCCGGGGCGGGGTTCTTCGTCGCGGCAGTGATCACTCCGTGGTCGGCGGGACGCTTCGGGACCTTCGGCTGGATCACCGTCTGCGCGGCCTCGGCCGCCGTCCTGCTGCCGGGGCTGGGGCTGCCCTTCCGCCCGGTCCCGATACTCGTGGCGGCCTTCGTTCTCGGCGTCGCCACGCAGGGAGCCAAGATCGCCACCGACACGGTCGTCCAGTCCTCGATCGACGACGCCTACCGCGGCCGGGTCTTCTCCCTCTACGACGTCCTCTTCAATGTGGCCTTCGTCGGCGCGGCAGCGGTCTGCGCCCTGATCCTGCCCGCCGACGGCCGCTCCGCCGCCCTGGTGATCGGGCTCGCCGTGATCTATGCCGCGGTGGCGGTGAGTACCGCGCGCACTCCGGTCCGTTTCGCGTGAGGCACGGCACCATCGCCATGTTTCACGTGAAACATCCGCCCCGTCATGCCGGAGGGGGGTCATGTTTCACGTGAAACATGACCCCCCTCCGGCGTCCGCGCGGCTCGAGAGGACTCCCGACCCGTGGGACTCAGCCGCCCTGAGCGGCCCACCACTCCTTGAGCGCCGTCACCGCGGCCTCCTCACCGAGCGGGCCGTGCTCCATCCGCAGCTCCAGCAGATGCGCATAGGCCTTGCCGACCTCCGGACCCGGGGAGATCCCCAGGACCCCCATGATCTGGTTGCCGTCGAGGTCGGGCCGGATCGCGTCCAGCTCCTCCTGCTCCCGCAGCCGCTCGATGCGCTCCTCTAGCCCGTCGTACGTACGCGCCAGGGCGGCGGCCTTGCGCTTGTTGCGCGTGGTGCAGTCCGAGCGGGTCAGCTTGTGCAGCCGCTCCAGCTGCGAACCCGCGTCGCGCACGTAACGACGCACCGCGGAGTCGGTCCACTCGCCCGTGCCGTAGCCGTGGAAGCGCAGGTGCAGCTCCACCAGCCGGGCGACGTCCTTGATCGTCTCGTTCGGGTACTTGAGCTTCGCCAGCCGGGTCTTGGTCATCTTCGCGCCCACCATCTCGTGGTGGTGGAAGGAGACCCGTCCGTCGGACTCGAAGCGCCGGGTGCGCGGCTTGCCGATGTCGTGCAGCAGGGCCGCCAGGCGCAGCACGAGGTCCGGCCCCTCGGTCTCCAGAGCCATCGCCTGGTCGAGCACCGTCAGCGTGTGCTCGTAGACGTCCTTGTGCCGGTGGTGCTCGTCGCGCTCCAGCATCAGCGCCGGCAGCTCCGGCAGCACCCGGGCGGCCAGGCCGGTCTCGACCAGCAGACGCAGGCCCTTGCGCGGGTGGTCGGAGAGGACCAGCTTGTTCAGCTCGTCGCGGATCCGCTCCGCGGAGACGATCTCGATCCGATCGGCCATCTCCGTCATCGCGGTGACCACCTCGGGCGCCACCTCGAAGTCCAGCTGGGCCGCGAAGCGCGCCGCCCGCAGC
The DNA here is from genome assembly GCF_044751185.1 of Streptomyces sp. NPDC088733. Lineage (NCBI taxonomy): Bacteria > Bacillati > Actinomycetota > Actinomycetes > Kitasatosporales > Streptomycetaceae > Streptomyces > Streptomyces sp. NPDC088733. The sequence continues at coordinate 21,256 of NZ_JBIVLH010000029.1, read as the reverse complement.
ATCCGCAGCGGGTCGTCGGAGAAGGACTCCTCCGGGGTACCCGGCGTCCGCAGCACCCGCTGGGCCAGATCACTCAGTCCGTCGTGGGGGTCCACGAACTCGGGGTCGGGCAGCGCGACCGCCATCGCGTTGACGGTGAAGTCCCGGCGTACAAGATCTTCCTCAATGGTGTCGCCGTAGGAGACCTCGGGTTTCCGGGACGTGCGGTCGTACGCCTCGGAGCGGTAGGTCGTGATCTCGATCTGGAAGCCGTCCTTGCGGCAGCCGACCGTGCCGAAGGCGATGCCGACCTCCCAGACCGCCTCGGCCCAGCCGCGGATGATCCTGAGCACATGGTCGGGCCGGGCGTCCGTGGTGAAGTCCAGATCGTTGCCGAGCCTGCCGAGCAGGGTGTCGCGGACCGAACCGCCGACGAGGGCAAGACGGAATCCGGCGTCCTGGAAGCGGCGGCCGAGGTCCTCGGCCACCGGCGCGATGACGGGCGCCGGCTTCAGGGTCTGGGGGGCGTTGTTGGCATTCGGCACAACAGAACAGGGTACGTGCCCGTGCGCCCTACGGCGGACCGGTTTAGTGTCGTCCCATGATCGCCACGGAGCTTCCGCGGCCCTCATTGTGCCGATCTTGTGGCCCGGCCGCAGCACTCCGACTCATCGAGCATCGTTACCATTCCAGGACGCACATCCGATGACGACGAGGGACGGCCAGCGCGTGGGCGAGGCGGCACAGCACCCTGGGACAGCTCCGGCCCGTACGAGGCTGCGTCGAGCGGCGGCGCTGCTCGCCGGCGCCACGATGTTCGCCGGGCTGCTCCAGGCCCAGACGGCTCCCGCGGCCCACGCGGACTCCTCGAGCCACGGCGTGGACGTGTCGGTGGACTCGCTGTCCCCCGCCGTCCCCACCAAGGGCGACACGCTCACCGTGACGGGCACGGTCACCAACAAGGGCAAGCAGACCGTCACCGACGCCGAGATGGGCGTCGAGGTCGCCCCTGGCGGCCCCCTGACCACCCGCAGCGCCATCGGCACCGCCGCCGGGCGCGGCACCTACAGTCCCGGCGTCGACGGCTACGAGATCGCCGGCCACACGGCCGGCCTCGAGGACCTGTCGGCCGGCATGAGCCGCTCATTCACCCTCAAGATCCCCGTCAAGGACCTGCACCTGGACGCCGACGGCGTCTACCAGCTCGGCATCTCCCTGGCCGGGCAGACCCGGGCCACCGGCTACCGGCAGATCCTGGGCGTCGAGCGGACGTTCCTTCCCTGGTACACCACCGCGAGCGCGAAGAGCACCCGGTACACCTTTCTGTGGCCGCTGATCGACCGCCCCCACCTGGCCGTGCGCAGCGAGGGCGACGACCAGCAGAGCCCGATCTTCCTCGACGACCACCTCGCCCAGGACCTGGCCCCCGGCGGGCGCCTCCAGCAGCTGGTGACGCTCGGCCGGAACCTCCCGGTCACCTGGGTGGTCGACCCGGACCTGATCGCCACCGTCGACGCGATGACGCGGCGCTACCAGGTGGCGGGTCCGGGCGGTGATCTCGATCACACCACCTCCGGCACCGGGACCGACGACGCCAAGCGCTGGCTGACCGACCTCAAGACCGCACTGACGGGCGACGAGGTGATCGCCCTGCCGTTCTCCGACCCGGACATCGCCTCGATCGCGCACCACGGCAAGAACGTCGCCGGGACCCTGGCCCACCTCAACACCGCCACCGAGCTGGCGACCACGACGTTCGAGACCGTCCTGCACATCACGCCCGCCACGGACGTGGCCTGGCCGGTGCAGGGTGCCGTCGACCCCTCCATCGTCGACGTCGCCACCTCCGCGGGCGCGGACAAGGTCATCGCCCGCAGCGACAGCCTCGGCGAGCCCGGCCAGCCCGGCTACACGCCGACCTCCGCCCGCCCCATCGGGGGCGGCACCACCGCCGTCGTGGCGGACGCGGGGCTCTCCGAGGGCTTCGAGGGCGACATGATGCGCGCCGAGAACGCCACGCTGGCGATCCAGAAGTTCCTCTCCCAGTCGCTGATGGTCACCATGCAGGCGCCCGACCGGCAGCGCAGCATCGTCGTCGCGCCGCAGCGCATGCCCAGCGCCTCGCAGGCCCAGGCGATGGCCCAGGCCATCGCCTCCGTCGAATCAAGCGCCTGGGCCGAGACGATGGACTTCTCCGACGCCGCCAAGGCCACTCCGGACCCCCGGGCCAACCGCAAGGTGCCCAGCGGCAAGGCCTACCCGTCGAGCCTGCGCAAGCGCGAGCTGAGCACGGAGGCGTTCCGGCAGATCCAGGCCACCCAGGCCAGGCTCAACGGCTTCCTGGTCATCCTCAGCCGCAAGGACCGGGTGACGACGCCGTTCACGACGGCGCTGCTGCGGTCGATGTCCACCGAGTGGCGCGGCAACCCCGGGGGCGCCGCCTCCTTCCGGTCGGCGATCGGGACATACCTCTCCGATCTCATGGGGCTCGTCCAGATCCTGCCCAAGACCGGTACCCTCACCCTCTCCGGCCGCAGTGGCACCATCCCGGTGACGGTGAAGAACGAGCTCGGCCAGACCATCGAGGGGCTGACGCTGGAGCTCAGCTCCAGCCAGGGCAACAGCATGGATCCGGGCGCCCCCCAGCCGGTCACGGTGGAGGGCGGACACACCCGCTCCCTGAAGTTCGCGGCGACGGCGGCGCGCAACGGTCTCAACACCATCACCGCGCAGCTCTACACCAAGGACCACGTCGCCTACGGCAAGCCGATCACCTTCACGGTGGACGTCACGTCGATCACCTCCACCGTCATGGTGGTGATCGCCGTCGGTCTGCTGATGCTCGTCCTCGCCGGCGTGCGGATGTACCACCAGCGCAAGCGCCGTGCCGCCGCCGGGGACGACGGAGACGACGAGGGTGACGACGAGGACGCGAAAGCGGCCGAGGACGGGGAAGACGCGGAGGAGAACACCGCCGACGGCACCGCCGAGGGCACCGCAGGTGCCCAGGACGGAGCCGCGCCCGGGCAGCCGGGTGACCCGGCGGCGGACACCGCCGCGCAAAGTAAGGACCCGTCCGGGACGGGTGAGAAGGTGGACCGATAGTCAGCGAGTCAGGGGCCGATGAGGTGGGGCAGTGATGAACGCGCCGTACGACGGTGAACGCGAACGGGAAGCGGGGGAGCGGTTCCCCGCCCAGCCCGGGCAGCCCCCCGCCGTGCCCGACCCGTATCTGCAGGACACGTATGCCCGCGATCCGTACCAGCGCCAGGACCCCACCGCGCAGGACCCGGTGGACGATGCGCTGTACGACCGCACCGCGCACCCGGCCCCGGGCTACGGCCAGCAGCCCTACGGCCACCAGCCGTACCGGATGCCCTACGCCGACGACGCGGCCACCCGCTACGTGGGCGTCGACGAGCTCGTCTCGTACGCCCCCGACGACCAGGGCGCCCAGGCACCCCAGCCGGACGCCTACGCGCACCTCTTCCGGGACGACCCGGAGCCGCCCGCTCCCGAGCCGGAGCCCGTGGTGGAGCCCGTCCAGGCCGCCGCGGGCAGCCGCGGGAGCAGCCTGCTGAAGTCCAGCGCCGTCATGGCGGCCGGCACCCTGGTCTCCCGGCTCACCGGCTTCCTGCGGACCCTGGTCATGGCCGCCGCGATCGGCGTCGGCACCCTGAACGACGGCTACCAGGTCGCCAACACGCTGCCCACGATGATCTACATCCTGGTCGGCGGCGGCGCGCTCAACGCGGTCTTCATCCCGCAGCTGGTCCGCGCCATGAAGAACGACGAGGACGGCGGCGAGGCCTACGCCAACCGCCTGCTCACCCTCGTCGTCACCGGCCTGGCGGTCGTCACCGTGATCTGCGTGGTCGCGGCCCCCGTCTTCATCCAGGCGATGTCCCACGACATCGCCTCCGACCCGGTCCGGTTCGAGGTCGCGGTCACCTTCGCCCGCTACTGCATCCCCACGATGTTCTTCATGGGTGTGCACGTCGTGCTCGGCCAGATCCTCAACGCCCGCGGCCGGTTCGGCGCGATGATGTGGACCCCGGTCCTCAACAACATCGTCACCATCGCCACCTTCGGCGCCTTCATCTGGGCCTTCGGCTCCTTCACCACGACCGGGGTCAGCTCGGCGACCATCACCCCCGACGGCGTCCGGCTGCTCGGCATCGGCACGCTGCTCGGCCTGGCCGTGCAGGCGCTGTCGATGCTCCCCTACCTGCGCGACGCCGGCTTCCGTATCCGCCCCCGCTTCGACTGGCGCGGCCACGGCCTGGGCCACGCGGCCCGGCTGGCCAAGTGGACCTTCTTCTTCGTCCTCGCGAACCAGATCGGCATGATCGTGCTGACCCAGTTCGCGACGGCGGCCGGCGCGGCGGCGGAGAAGGCGGGCCAGGAGGGCACCGGCATCACCGGCTTCAACTACGCGCTGCTGCTCTGGCAGATGCCCCAGGCGATCATCACCGTCTCCGTCATGACCGCCGTGCTGCCGCGCATCTCCCGCGCCGCTGCTGACGGCGACGCCGCGGCGGTGCGCGACGACCTCTCCTACGGCCTGCGGACCTCGGGCGTGGCCATCGTGCCGTGCGCCTTCGCGTTCCTGGCCCTCGGCGTCCCGATGACCACCCTGCTGTACAGCGGCTCCGGCAGCGGCGCGCTGAACATCGGCTTCATCCTGATGGCCTTCGGCCTCGGACTGATCCCCTTCTCGGTGCAGTACATCGTCCTGCGCGGCTTCTACGCCTACGAGGACACCCGCACCCCCTTCTACAACACGGTGATCGTGGCGGCCTGCAACGCGGTGGCCGCGGCGCTGTGCTTCTACCTGCTGCCCGCCCGCTGGGCGGTCGTCGGCATGGCCGCCGGCTACGGCCTGGCCTACACGATCGGCGTGGGCGTCGCGGTGAAGCGGCTGCGCCACCGCCTCGGCGGGGACATCGACGGCAAGCGCGTGGTGCGCACCTACGCCCGGCTGTTCGGCGCGAGCATCCCCGCCGCGGTCGCCGCGGGGGCCGTCGTCTACTTTGTGTCGCAGTCGCTGGGCCACGGTGCCGCCGCCTCACTGCTGTCACTGGTCCTCGGCGGCCTGGTGCTGGGCGGAATCTTCTTCGTCGCCGCCAAGCGCATGCGGATCGAGGAGATGACAGCCATGGTCGGCATGGTCCGTGGCCGGCTGGGCCGCTGATTTCAGGCCGCGGGGCAACCATCGCCCGCTCTTGCGTGTCGTGCATAGCGGTGGACTGTTGGCACAATTGTCCTTGGCTGTGTTGTCAGATCTTGCAACGGATGGGGAGGCAGGAACGACGGTGGCGGAACGGAGCACGGCTGCCGTCGGAGTGGCCAACGAGAGCGGCGACAAGCCGCTCACCGCTCACGCGGACAGTGCCACGGCCGACGAGGCGACCGACCTGAGCGAAGAGCAGGACGCACCGCAAAAGACCCTCCCCGAGGAGACAGCACCGACCAGGAACGCGCCGCCGGAGCTCCACAGCGGCCACAAGCTCGCCAGGCGGTACCGCCTGGAGGACTGCCTCACCCGTGTCGACGGCTTCAGCAGCTGGAAGGCCTTCGACGAGAAACTCCGCCGCGCCGTGGGCATCCACATCCTGCCCGCCGACCACGGCCGCGCCCGCCTGGTGCTGGCCGCGGCCCGCTCGGCGGCACTCCTCGGCGACCCCCGTTTCGTCCAGGTCCTCGACGCCGTCGAGGAGAACGACCTGGTCTACGTCATCCACGAGTGGCTGCCCGACGCGCGTGAGCTGAGCGAGCTCATCGCCGTCGACCCGCTGGAGCCCCACGAGGCCTACCAGATGGTCAGCCAGGTCACCCAGGCCATGGCCGCCGCCCACCGCGAGGGCCTGGCCCACCTCCGGCTCAACCCGGACGCCGTGCTCCGCACCGAGGCCGGCCAGTACCGCATCCGCGGTCTGGCCGTCGCGGCCGCGCTGCGCGGCATCACCTCCGAGCGCCCGCAGCGCGAGGACACCGAGGCGATCGGCGCCCTGCTGTACGCGTGCCTCACCCAGCGCTGGCCGTACCCCGAGGACGCGTACGGGCTCAGCGGCCTGCCCAAGGACGTCGGTCTCGTCGCCCCGGACAAGGTGCGGGCGGGGATCCACCGCGGACTGTCCGAGCTCGCCATGCGGGCACTGGTCAACGACGGCGCCACGGCGTCCCGCGAACCGGGCCCGTGCGCCACCCCGGAGGAGCTGTCGAAGGCGGTCGCCGCGACCCCCAAGATCCGCCCCCCGGAGCCGTCCACGGCCTCGTACTCGCGGACGACCTACCAGCAGGGCGCCTACCGCCAGCCCGCCTCCCACCCCTCGACCCACGTCACCACGGTCCTCCCGGCCACCCCGCCCCCGACCCTCACCGGTCGCACCGGCAAGGCCCTCAAGTGGTCCGTGTCGGCCCTTCTGATCGCCGCCCTCGGTCTCGGCAGCTGGCAGGTCGCCGAGACGCTCATGGACCGCGAGAACCGGTCCAAGGACGGCGGCACGACCACCTCCCACACCACGGGTGGCAGTGACAACCCCAGCGGCACCGCACAGCTGACGTCCGGCAAGCCCGTCGCCATCACCGGGGCCAAGGACTTCGACCCGCTGGGCACCGACGGCTCGGAGAACCCCCGGGACGTGGGCAACGTGTACGACGGCAAGGGGTCCACCTTCTGGGAGACCAGTTGGTACACCCAGGCCAACCTCGGCGGTCTGAAGTCCGGTGTCGGCGTCATCGTCGACCTGGGCAGTGCCCAGCAGGTCGGCAAGGTGAAGGTCGACTTCATAGGGGACGACACCACCGCCGAGCTGATGGCCGCGGACGCGAGCGCCGACTCCATGCCGACCGCTCTCAACGACTTCACCAAGGTGGCCGAGGCTTCCGGCGGCAAGGTCACCTTCCAGCCGGGCCAGGCGGTCAAGACCCGCTACCTGCTGGTCTGGCTGACCCAGCTCCCCCACACCGATGAGGGCAACTACCGCGGCCGGATCTCCGAGATCAAGGTCAGCGGCTAGCGGAAGAACGGGGGGAGTGTGCCGAAGCAGAACACGGGCGAGGAGGTCGCGGACAGCGACCTCCTCGCCCGTCATGTAGCGGGGGATCCGGACGCCTTCGCGGAGCTGGTCCGCCGGCACCGCGACCGGCTGTGGGCCGTGGCCCTGCGAACGCTGGGGGACCGCGAGGAGGCCGCGGACGCCGTGCAGGACGCGCTGGTCTCCGCCTTCCGGTCCGCCCACACCTTCCGGGGTCAGTCCGCCGTCACGACGTGGCTGCACCGCATCACCGTGAACGCCTGCCTGGACCGGGCCCGCAAGGCGGCCTCCCGCCGGACCTCGTCGGTCATCGACGAGAAGCAGTTCGAGGAACTCCTCGAACCGCACGAGTCGGCGGCGGCACCGGCGGAGCGGGGGGAACTCCATCGGGAGTTGCTGAAGGCCCTGGCGACACTGCCGGCCGAACAGCGCGCCGCCCTCGTCCTGGTCGACATGCAGGGTTACCCCGTGGCGGAGGCCGCGGCCGTCCTGGACGTGCCGCCGGGAACGGTCAAGAGCAGATGCGCCCGGGGTCGTGCGCGGCTGCTGCCACTCCTGACCCATCTGCGCGAAGGGACCGGGAGTAGCCCCGATCGGGGCGGGGGAAGGAACCGGACGGAGAACGCATCCGTCCCAGAGACGGAGACCGGGCCGGGCCACGGGATCACGAAGGGCGGAGGTGGACATCGATGACGTCACCGGCGGGAACGAACGAACATCCCGAGGTCGCCGAGATCTCGGACTTCACCGAGGGCATTCTGCCGCCCCAGCGGTCCGCCTCCATCCGCGGCCATCTCGACGGCTGTCCCCTGTGTGCCGACGTACGCGACTCCCTGGAGGAGATCCGCGGACTGCTCGGCACGCTCCCCGGGCCGCCGCGGATGCCCGCGGACATCGCCGGGCGGATCGACGCCGCACTCGCCGCAGAGGTCCTGCTGGACTCCACCGCCCCCGATGTTTCACGTGAAACATCACCCGTGGTGGCGGCGACGCATGTTTCACGTGAAACATCGCACGGCGCCGGACGGGGACCCGAGGGCCGTGCCGCCGCCACGACCGGTCCAGGCCGCCCGCCGGTACGCACGCGCCGTCGCTGGCACAAGGGACTGCTGCTGACCGTCTCCGCGATGGCGGTGCTCGGTCTCGGCGGGCTGGCCGCCGCCCTCGTGGAGTCCTCGTCCGGGCAGACCGACATGTCCGCCAACGCGGACACCAAGGACTCGGCGGCCGTCGCCGGCCAACCGGACGAGCGGGCCGAAGCAGCCGACCCACTCCGCACACAGGTGCAGCAGCTCCTGTCGGGCGGTACGGCGAACCGCCCGCAAAACAACTCCGCCGCGGAGTCCCCGCTCATGGACGTCAACGGCATGCCGCCCTCATGCGTCCTGCGGGCGATCGGCCGTCCGGACGACGGCACCCCGCTCGCCTCCCGTCGGGGGGCCTATGAGGGATCGGACTCCTACCTCGTCGTCCTCCCCCATCCCGGCGACCGGTCACTGGTCGACGCCTTCGTGGTGGATGCCTCCTGCACGGCCGCCACGCCGTCCGCAACGGGCACTCTGCTGCGTGAGGAGACATACCCTCGTTAGGGCCGGAGCGCTGGGAATGCGGGGCCCGTAGGATCCGTTAGGCGGATACAACAGTCCCGCCGGGACACCGGCGCAGCTGGCAGACAGAGACGAGGAATGAACCCGTGAGCGACGTCCGAAACGTGATCATCATCGGTTCCGGGCCGGCGGGCTACACAGCCGCGCTGTACACCGCACGCGCCTCGCTGAAGCCTCTGGTCTTCGAGGGAGCGGTGACCGCCGGCGGTGCACTGATGACGACGACCGAGGTGGAGAACTTCCCCGGCTTCCGCGACGGCATCATGGGCCCGGACCTGATGGACAACATGCGCGCCCAGGCCGAGCGCTTTGGTGCCGAGCTGATCCCGGACGACATCATCGAGGTGAACCTCGACGGTGACATCAAGACCGTCACCGACTCCGCGGGCACCGTGCACCGGGCGAAGGCCGTGATCATCGCCACCGGCTCGCAGCACCGCAAGCTCGGCCTGCCCAACGAGGACGTTCTGTCCGGCCGTGGTGTCTCCTGGTGTGCCACCTGTGACGGCTTCTTCTTCAAGGACAACGAGATCGCCGTGATCGGTGGCGGCGACACCGCGCTGGAGGAGGCGACCTTCCTCTCCCGCTTCGCCAAGACCGTGACGGTGGTCCACCGCCGTGACACCCTGCGTGCCTCCAAGGCCATGCAGGAGCGTGCCTTCGCCGACCCCAAGATCAAGTTCATCTGGGACAGCGAGGTCGACACGATCCACGGCGAGGGCAAGCTCGCCGGCCTGACGCTGCGCAACACCAAGACCGGCGAGACCTCGGAGCTTCCGGTCACCGGCCTGTTCATCGCGATCGGCCACGACCCCCGCACCGACCTCTTCAAGGGCATTCTCGACCTGGACGGCGAGGGTTACCTGAAGGTCGAATCCCCCAGCACCCGCACACGGATCCCCGGTGTCTTCGCCGCGGGTGACGTCGTGGACCACACCTACCGTCAGGCCATCACGGCGGCCGGCACGGGCTGTTCCGCCGCACTGGACGCGGAGCGCTTCCTCGCCGCCCTGAGCGACGCGGAGGCCGAGCACACCCGCGAGCCCGAGCAGACCACCGCCGCAGTCTGACCTGCCCCCCACCGAAGTACCCGCACAACACCCCGAGGAGACACCCGTGGCCGGCAACACCAAGATCGTGACCGATGCGACCTTCGACGAGGAGGTCCTCGCCAGCGACAAGCCTGTCCTCGTCGACTTCTGGGCCGAGTGGTGCGGTCCCTGCCGCCAGATCGCCCCGTCCCTGGAGGCGATCGCGGCCGAGCACGCCGAGCAGATCACCATCGTCAAGCTGAACATCGACGAGAACCCGGTCACCGCCGCCAAGTACGGCGTCATGTCGATCCCGACCCTCAACGTCTACAAGGGCGGCGAGGTCGTGAAGACCATCGTCGGCGCCAAGCCGAAGGCCGCCATCGAGCGCGACCTCTCCGACTTCATCGGCTGACGCACCGGTCCTGACGGCGGACAGCGAAAAGGCCCGCCCCCTCTCGGGGGCGGGCCTTTTCACGCTCTCTCACAGCGGGCGCAGTGCGGGTTCCTTCTGCACGGCTCCCAGCAGGCGGTCGATCGCCAACTCCACGTCCTCACGCCAGGAGATCGTCGTCCGCAGTTCCAGCCTCAGCCGGGGGAAGCGGGGGTGGGAGCGGACCGTCTTGAACCCGACCGCCAGCAGATGCTCCGCCGGCAGCACGCACGCGGGCTCCTCCCACCGCGCGTCGCCGAACGCCTCGATCGCACGGAAGCCCCGTCGCACCAAATCCTTGGCGACGGTCTGCACCAGCACCCGGCCCAGCCCCTGGCCCTGGAAGCCCGGCATGATCCGTGCCGTCATCAGTTGCACGGCGTCGGCGGAGACGGGGCTCGTGGGGAAGGCCGTGGAACGCGGCACATATGCGGGCGGCGCGTAGAGCACGAAGCCGGCGGGAACCTCGTCCACATAGACGACCCGGCCGCACGATCCCCACTCCAGCAGGGCGGCCGATATCCAGGACTCCTTCTCCAGCTCCGGTTTCCCGGCCTGGACGGCGGCCTCACCGCTTACCGGGTCGAGTTCCCAGAAGACGCACGAGCGGCAGCGGTTGGGGAGATCCGGGAGGTTGTCCAGAGTGAGCGGAACGAGCCGACGCCCCATGAGGTCAGACCCTCGTTTCTGTCGTGGACCCAACTGCCGACGAAGCCACCCACCGCCCCCAGCCCCAGTCCCGCGGCCAAGAAGGCGGCCGTCTGCCAATCGTGCTCCACACCAGCGCGCCGCACCGATCGCATGGGGCCTCCCACCTCGGGGGGTCGTGCTCCATCTGGTAGGCATGGTAGCTGCGGGAGGACATGTCCGACACCGGACAACACCAACGGTCCAGCAAAAAGCGGGCCACATTCCCGGAAGGGAACGTGGCCCGCTGTGCTGTGGTGAGACGGCTCTGGGAGCCGGGCGGTCAGGCCGGTCTCACTCCTCGTCTTCGTCGGTCTCCTCGGTGAGCGACCGCTGGAGGGTGTTGCTCTCACCGGGAGCCATCGAACCGAGGATGCGCTCCAGATCTTCTATCGAGGCGAACTCAACGACGATCTTCCCGCGCTTCTGGCCGAGGTCCACCTTCACCCGGGTGTCGAAGCGGTCCGACAGACGGAGCGCCAGATCGGTGAGGGCGGGGGAGACCCGCCTGCCGGCCCGTGGCGTCGCGGACTTCCGGACGGGTGCGGTCTCGGAGTTCATCACATGCACGATCTCCTCGACCGCGCGCACCGACAGCCCCTCGGCCACGATCCGGCTGGCGAGCTTGTCCTGGTCCTCCACGTCCTCCAGGGCGAGCAGGGAGCGGGCGTGCCCGGCGGAGAGCACACCGGCCGCCACACGGCGCTGGACGGGCGCCGAGAGCTTCAGCAGCCGCAGGGTGTTGGAGACCTGGGAACGGGACCGGCCGATACGGTCGGCCAGCTGCTCGTGCGTGCAGGCGAAGTCCTTCAGCAGCTGGTCGTAGGCGGCCGCCTCTTCCAGCGGGTTCAGCTGCGCCCGGTGCAGGTTCTCCAGCAGCGCGTCGAGGAGGAGTTTCTCGTCCTCGGTGGCGCGGACGATCGCCGGAATGCGCTCCAGCCCGGCCTCGCGGCTGGCCCGCCAGCGACGCTCACCCATGATGAGCTCGTAGCGGTCGGTGCCGGTCTGCCGGACCACCACCGGCTGCAGCAGACCGACTTCCTTGATGGAGGCGACGAGTTCGGCCAGGGCGTCCTCGTCGAAGACCTCACGCGGCTGCCGGGGGTTGGGGGTGATCGCGTCGAGCGGCACCTCCGCGAAGTAGGCTCCCGCCACCGGGGCCGGCCCCTGGTCGACGGTCCCTTCCTGCGTTTCACGTGAAACAGGGATCTCCACGGTCCCACTGTGCTCAGGCAGAGCGGCAACCTTCGCCACCGCGATCCCCCGCTCCGGCGCCAGGACCGCCACAGCGGGAGCGGCCGCAGCCGCCGCCGTGGCCACCACGGTCGCGGCTGCCTGGTCCGCACCGTTGGGTGCGGCAGGAATCAGCGCGCCAAGACCACGGCCGAGCCCTCTGCGTCGCTCACTCACTGGATCCCCTCCGTGCTGCTCTTCTGTTCGTTGAACTCGCTACCGCCCCCGAGACCCCGCATCGCCATCTCCCGTGCTGCCTCGAGGTAGGACAGCGCTCCGCTGGATCCCGGGTCGTAGGTCAGCACGGTCTGGCCGTAGCTGGGCGCCTCCGAGATACGGACCGAGCGCGGGATGCTGGTGCTCAGCACTTCCTTGCCGAAGTGGGTGCGCACCTCCTCCGCGACCTGTGAGGCGAGCCGGGTCCGGCCGTCGTACATGGTGAGGAGGATGGTGGAGACGTGCAGCTTGGGATTGAGGTGGCCGCGCACCAGCTCCACGTTCCGCAGCAGCTGTCCCAGACCTTCCAGGGCGTAGTACTCGCACTGGATCGGGATGAGCACCTCGGCGCCGGCCACCAGGGCGTTGACGGTCAGCAGACCGAGCGAGGGCGGACAGTCGATGAGGATGTAGTCGAGGGGCTGCTCGTAGGACTCGATGGCCCGCTGCAGCCGGCTCTCTCGTGCCACCAGGGACACCAGCTCGATCTCCGCACCGGCGAGGTCGATCGTGGCGGGGGCGCAGAACAGCCCCTCCACGTCCGGCACCGGCTGCACGACATCGGAGAGTGGCTTGCTCTCGACCAGGACGTCGTAGATGGACGGCACCTCGGCGTGGTGGTCGATCCCCAGCGCCGTGGAGGCATTGCCCTGGGGGTCGAGGTCCACGACGAGCACCCGGGCCCCGTGGAGGGCCAAGGAGGCCGCCATATTGACGGTCGTGGTGGTCTTGCCGACGCCGCCCTTCTGGTTGGCGACGACGATCACTCTGGTCTCGGCTGGGCGGGGGAGTCCTTCACCGGCCCGCCCCAGAGCCTCGACGGCCAGTTGGGCGGCTCGGCCGATGGGGGTGTCATCCATCGGGGGCGGTGTTTCACGTGAAACATCCTCCCCGAACAGCTCGGTACGGGGACCGGGGACCGGATCGGCCATCGGTCCCGCGATGTTGGCGTCGGACCGCAAGGATTCACTCTCCTCGACTACAAGCTCGCAATGAACAGAGCCTGCCATGCTTTCGGGGTCGCGAACCAGTGAGGCCCGTTCTCCTGTGGATGAATCCTCCGGTCGGCTCGCCGGAGCGATCGATTCCGAGGCCCGTTGGGTCAGCGATTCGGCCGCCGCACGGGCGCGACCGAGGATTCCTGGAAGCAGAGAGCGCCGTTTCACGTGAAACACGATGCGCAGCCGCGCATCTGTTTCCTATCCGACACTCCGGGTTGTCCTGGTTTGACCGGTTGTATGGAGCACAGCCAGGGGATGTCGCCAACGTCACATTCAGCGCTGGCGACGGCGGTTCGCCCGGGCGGCCTTGGCACGCCGGGTCGCGGCACGGACGCCGCCGGGGCTCTCCCCCGCCAGCACACGGACGACCGTGGACTGGGGGTCCACCACGCCTTCGCCGACCTGCACCACGGAGGTCTCGGCGGCACCGAGCCGGCTGAGGGCGGCCCGCGCGGCCTTCAGCTCCTCCTCGGCGGTGTCCCCCTTCAGCACGGCCATCTCGCCGTGCGGACGCAGCAGCGGCATCCCCCAGCCGGCCAGCCGGTCCAGCGGCGCCACAGCGCGAGCGGTCACAACGTCCACCGGGGGCAGCTTGCCGATCATCTCCTCGGCGCGGCCGCGCACCACCCCGACATTGTCCAGACCGAGCAGCCGGACGGCCTCCTCCAGGAAGGTGGTCCGGCGCAGCAGCGGTTCCAAAAGCGTGATCGTGAGGTCGGGACGGCTCAGCGCCAGGGGAATGCCCGGCAGGCCCGCTCCGGAACCGACGTCGCAGACCGAGGCGCCGTACGGGATCACCTCGGAGAGGACCGCGCAGTTCAGCAGATGCCGCTCCCACAGTCGGGGAACCTCCCGCGGCCCGATGAGCCCGCGCCCCACCCCCGCGTCGGCCAGCAGCTCCGCGTAGCGCACCGCGTCCGCGAAACGCTCCCCGAAGACCTCCCGCGCCACTTCCGGCGCCGGGGGAAGCTCCGCCGCTGCTTCCGTCACGAGAACTGTCCTTCCGTAGTGCGGGGTCCTCAGAACCATGAGGGGCCGTCGTCATCAGGCTGACAAGATTCGGCCCCGCCTGCGAGCAGACGGGGCCACGTAGATACGGCGGGGAAATGAAAAGGACGGCGGTCAGGCCGGAAGAACGACCACGCGGCGCTCGGGCTCCTCGCCCTCGGACTCGCTGCGCAGCCCCGCCGCGGCGACGGCGTCGTGCACGACCTTCCGCTCGAACGGCGTCATCGCCTTGAGCTTCACCGGCTGACCGCTCTCCTTGACCTCCTCGACGGCCTTGACACCCAGGTCCGTCAGCTCGGTGCGCTTGCGCGCCCGGAAGCCGGCGATGTCCAGCATCAGCCGGCTCCGGTCACCGGTCTCCCGGTGCACCGCAAGGCGGGTGAGCTCCTGGAGTGCCTCCAGGACCTCACCGTCCCGACCGACCAGCTTGTTCAGATCCCGGCTCGACGACTCGCCGACGATGGAGACCGACGCGCGGTCGCCCTCGACGTCCATGTCGATGTCACCGTCGAGGTCTGCGATGTCCAGCAGCCCCTCGAGGTAATCGGCCGCGATCTCACCCTCCTGCTCGAGGCGGGTCAGCGCGTCGGTGGTGTTGCCGTCCGTCACGACGGGGCTCCTCTACTACTTCTTCTTCGACAGGTTCGGCTTGTCCGCACCGCTGCTGGGCCTCGGCGGCTTGCTGCCCGCGGCGCCACCACCGCCCTGCTTGGGCTTGCTGCTGCCCGTGGCCGGCTGGGCGGGCCCGCCCGTCTGGCGCTGGGACTTGGTCTGCCGCTTGGGCTGCGCGCGCTTGACCGGGGCGGCGTCCTGCGCCTCCTTGGCGGCGACCGGCTCCTCCTTGAGCATGCCCTTGGCCTTCAGGCGCTCCTGGCGCTGCTGGTAGGCCAGGCTGCCCGGCGTGGGGTTGCGGCGGATGACGAACATCTGCTGGCCCATGGTCCACACGTTGGTGGTCAGCCAGTAGATGAGGACACCGACCGGGAAGTTGATGCCGAAGACGGCGAACATGATCGGGAAGACGTACATCAGCATCTTCTGCTGCTGCATGAACGGGGTCTTCACCGTCATGTCGACGTTCTTGGTCATCAGCTGGCGCTGCGTGTAGAACTGCGAGGCCGACATCAGGACGATCATGATGATCGTGACGATGCGCACGTCGGTCACGGAGGCGCCGAGCGCGGCCAGCTTGTCGGCGCCGTCGGTGAACTTCGCGGCGAGCGGGGCGCCGAAGATGTGGGCCTTCTGGGCGCTGGCGACCTGGTCGGCGCTGAGCACACCGACCTGGTTGCCCTGCGCGATGTTGCTGAGGACGTGGTACAGCGAGAAGAAGAAGGGCGACTGCGCCAGGATCGGAAGGCACGAGGAGAGCGGGTTGGTGCCCGTCTCCTTGTACAGCTTCATCATCTCTTCGGACTGACGCTGTTTGTCGTTCTTGTAGCGCTCCTGGATCGCCTTCATCTTCGGCTGGAGCGCCTGCATGTTCCGGGTCGCCTTGATCTGCTTCACGAAGAGCGGGATCAGGCAGATCCGGATCAGGACCACCAGTGAGACGATCGACAGACCCCAGGCCAATCCGCTGTCCTTGTCAAAGACAAGGCTGTACAGCGAGTGGAACTGGACGATGATCCACGAAACTGCGTCGTAGAGGGGGTTCAAGATCCCCACGGTCAGGCTCCTTGGGCATTAGGGGTCTCGACGGGCTCGGGAGTAACGGACCCGCCTGCCGTGCGGCCCCGGAGAGCTTCACGCAGGCGAGCGTGCCACGGCGGTCGCTTACGGGGCGGGACATGGTCCACGCCGCCCAGCGACCACGGGTTGCAACGCAGGATCCGCCACGCGGTCAAGGCGGTGCCCTTGATCGCGCCATGCCGATCGATCGCCGTATACCCGTAGTGAGAACACGAGGGGTAGTACTTGCAGACCGGACCGAGCAACGGGCTGATGGTCCACTGATAAATCTTGATCAACGCCAACAGCGGGTACTTCATCTCGCCACCCCCAGGAGCCTCCCGAGGGCGGCATCCAGGTCTCGGGCCAGCTGTGAATGGTCTGCGTCACCCGCACCGGGCAGCGCTCGTACGACTACCAGGCTACCGGGGGGCAGCACGGACAGACGTTCGCGAACAAGGTGACGAAGCCGACGCTTGACCAGGTTCCGGGTGACAGCGCCTCCGACGGCCTTGCTGACAACGAAACCCGCACGCGCCGGGGGAGCACTTCCCCCCGCCGCGTGCGGGTCCTTTGTCTCACTGTCGGTGCGCAGGTGGACGACCAGCAGGGGTCGTCCGGCCCGGCGTCCTCGACGTACCGCGCTCGCGAAGTCCTGTCGCCGCCTCAGCCGATTCTCGGTGGGCAGCACGACATCACACCTCGCGCTTCGGTGCGATCAGGCGGACAGACGGGCGCGGCCCTTGCTACGGCGGGTCGCGAGGATGGCGCGGCCGGCACGCGTACGCATGCGCAGCCGGAAGCCGTGGGTCTTGGCGCGACGACGGTTGTTCGGCTGGAAGGTGCGCTTGCTCACTCGGGGGCTCCAGGATGAATCGTGTGTTGGCGGGGCGTCGCATGGCTGTCACCGTGCGCCCACGAGAAACTCGCGGAACATCCCAGGTGTGCACCGCTCAACGATCACCATGGTGATCCTCGCCCATCGGTAGGCAGGCGGCAGCAGCCATCGACAACTCGACCTGGTTACGGTACGCGCGGCTGAGGCATCAGGTCAAACCAGCGGGTCCGGCGGCCCGTCGGCGCCGCCATACGGACGTGGTTTTGCACACCCTGTGGACAACGACTTGAACCAGGCAGGCCCTGCTGACTACCGTGGCGGAACCCCAAAACATTCCCGTCCGTCCCAAGAACCACACCTTCGTGGGACCCATCGGCACCGACCAGCGACCGAGAGAGCGTGCCCTGTGGCTGACGTAACTGCCGATCTTGCCTCAGTCTGGCCAAGGGTCCTGCAGAAACTCCTTGTCGACGGCGACGACCTGAAGCCGAAGGACGCGGACTGGCTCCAGCGCACCCAGCCGCTCGCCCTGGTCGCGGGCACCGCCGTGCTCTCGGCTCCCAACGAGTTCGCCAAGAGCGTGCTGGAGGGACGGCTCCTCCCGCTGATCACCGAAGTGCTCAGCCGTGAGTTCGGTCACCCGGTGGGCATCGCCATCGCCGTCGCCTCGGGCAGCGAGCAGGAGGCGGCTCCCGCACCGCCGCCCGCCCACGAGATGCCGCAGGGACCGTACGACCCCGAGCCGTCCCCCTATGACGAGCCGCAGCACGGCTACGGGGAGGGCCCGCGGATGCGCCGCGCCTACCCCGAGCACCAGGTCGGCGCTCCCGGCGGCTGGCCGCCCCGGGACCCCGAGGACCACTGGCAGCAGCAGCGGCTCGCCGACTTCCAGGAGCGCGAGCCGTATCCGTCGCCCCCGTCGCGCTACGAGATGCCGCCGGCGCACCAGGTCCCGCCCCGCCGCGAGCCTCCCGCGACCCCGTTGCCCCCGATGCCGGCCCCCCGCACTCCGGGCGGCCACAACGGCGGCGGTCCCGTCGGCCCCGGAGGGCACGGCAACCACAACAGCCACGGCGGCCACAGCGCTCACACCGGCCACAGCGGCGCTCCGGGCGCGGGCCCGGGAGGCATGGGCACGGGTTCGGGCGGCTCCGGCGGCCCTGCCGAGCCGACCGCCCGGCTGAACCCCAAGTACCTCTTCGACACCTTCGTCATCGGGTCCTCCAACCGCTTCGCGCACGCCGCGGCGGTGGCGGTCGCCGAGGCGCCGGCCAAGGCGTACAACCCGCTGTTCATCTACGGCGAGTCCGGCCTCGGCAAGACCCACCTGCTGCACGCCATCGGGCACTACGCGCGGAGCCTGTACCCGGGCACCCGGGTCCGGTACGTGAGCTCGGAGGAGTTCACCAACGAGTTCATCAACTCCATCCGCGACGGCAAGGCGGACGCGTTCCGCAAGCGGTACCGCGACATGGACATCCTGCTCGTCGACGACATCCAGTTCCTGGCGAGCAAGGAGTCGACGCAGGAGGAGTTCTTCCACACCTTCAACACCCTGCACAACGCGAACAAGCAGATCGTGCTCTCCTCGGACCGGCCGCCCAAGCAGCTGGTCACCCTGGAGGACCGGCTGCGCAACCGCTTCGAATGGGGCCTGATCACCGACGTCCAGCCGCCGGAGCTGGAGACGCGGATCGCGATCCTGCGCAAGAAGGCCGTACAGGAGCAGCTCAACGCCCCGCCGGAGGTGCTGGAGTTCATCGCCTCCCGGATCTCGCGCAACATCCGCGAGCTGGAGGGCGCGCTGATCCGGGTGACCGCGTTCGCGAGCCTCAACCGGCAGCCGGTGGACCTCCAGCTGACCGAGATCGTCCTCAAGGACCTGATCCCGGGCGGCGAGGACTCCGTTCCGGAGATCAGCGGCCAGGCGATCATGGCGGAGACGGCCTCCTACTTCGGGCTGGACGTGGAGGACCTCTCCGGCTCCTCCCGCAGCCGGGTGCTGGTCACGGCGCGCCAGATCGCCATGTACCTGTGCCGTGAGCTGACGGATCTGTCGCTGCCGAAGATCGGCGCGCTGTTCGGCGGCCGCGACCACACGACGGTGATGCACGCCGACCGGAAGATCCGTTCCCTCATGGCGGAGCGGCGGTCCATCTACAACCAGGTCACGGAGCTCACCAACCGCATCAAGAGCTGACCACGGGCTTCTGCCGGCCCTCCGCGGGCTGTTTCAGCGGCTTCTGCGGCCTCCGCACCTCCTCAGCGCCCCGGGTCCAACTCCCGGGGCGCTTCGCTTTGTTCGAACGCGCCGGCCGCGAACCGCGCACAGGAACGTCTCTCCACAGCGACGGCAGGGTTTTCCCCGTCCACAGCCTGGGGATGCCCGAGTTGTCCAGAACTCGTCCACAGCCTGGGCTGTGGGAGACTCATCGCGCCTGCTGGGAGGCGTGTGGATTTGTGGGCAACCCGGATCCACAGACTGTGGATGCGCCGACGCCCTCCGGGGACGTCCACGAAGTTGTCCACCGGCCGCCCACAGGATCGGGGCGGTTGTCCCCACATCCGGGTGGCTTCTCCACAGTTCTGTCCACTGTTCGGCAACCCGACACGGCCCATCACCGGTCGGAGTGAACCGCGTCACACCAACGTGGTGGGTTGGGCTGGGGAGAACCTGGGTATTCCTGGGGACAGGCCTGGGGAGAACTGGCACCGCCCTGTGCATCGGGTGTGCACAACGTCGGGCTGTCCACAGACGGGGCTGTTTGTCCACGGGCCCCACCCACAGGCGCGGTGGACAAAAAACGCGGCCTGACCTGCACAGGAACCACTTATCCACGGTATCCACACCCCCTATTACTACGACCAGGGATAGATACCGGGAGACCTGCTTCGAAGCGGGGCCTGTGCACAAACGAGCCGTCGACCGCCCGACCCCTCCCGCTCCGGCTTGACCCCAACGCGCACCGCATGTCGGTGGCGGCTGTCAGACTGTTCCCCGGCAAGAGGGCCAGCAGGGCCAAGAGACAGTCGGCCACAGACAGCCAGCAACAGCAGGAGGCGGTTCCGGTGAAGATCCGGGTGGAGCGCGATGTACTCGCGGAGGCAGTGGCCTGGGCGGCCCGCAGTCTCCCGGCCCGTCCCCCGGTGCCGGTCCTTGCGGGGCTGCTGCTGAAGGCCGAGGAGGGCCAGCTGAGCCTGTCCGGCTTCGACTACGAGGTCTCGGCCCGGGTCTCCGTCGAGGCCGACGTCGAGGAGGACGGCACCGTCCTGGTCTCCGGCCGGCTGCTCGCCGACATCTCGCGGGCACTTCCCAACAGGCCTGTGGAGATCTCCACCGACGGTGTGCGCGTGACCGTCGTCTGCGGCAGTTCGCGATTCACACTCCACACCCTGCCTGTGGAGGAGTACCCGGCGCTGCCCGCGATGCCGACCGCCTCCGGCACGGTCCCCGGCGAGGTCTTCGCCGCGGCCGCCGCCCAGGTCGCGATCGCCGCCGGCCGTGACGACACCCTCCCGGTGCTGACGGGTGTGCGGATCGAGATCGAGGGCGACACCGTCACCCTGGCCGCCACCGACCGCTACCGCTTCGCGGTCCGCGAGTTCCTGTGGAAGCCGGAGACCCCGGACATCTCCGCGGTCGCCCTGGTGCCCGCCAAGACGCTGCTGGACACCGCCAAGTCGCTCACCAACGGCGACTCCGTCTCCATCGCCCTGGCCGGCTCCGGCGCGGGCGAGGGCCTGATCGGCTTCGAGGGCGCGGGCCGCCGTACGACGACCCGGCTGCTCGAGGGCGACCTGCCGAAGTACCGCACGCTCTTCCCGACCGAGTTCAACTCCGTCGCCGTCATCGAGACCGCCCCGTTCGTCGAGGCCGTCAAGCGCGTCGCCCTGGTGGCCGAGCGCAACACGCCGGTGCGGCTGAGCTTCGAGCAGGGCGTGCTGACCCTGGAGGCCGGGTCCAGCGACGATGCACAGGCTGTGGAGCGGGTGGACGCGAAGCTGGACGGCGACGACATCTCGATCGCCTTCAACCCGACGTTCCTGCTGGACGGTCTGAGCGCGATCGACTCCCCCGTGGCGCAGTTGTCGTTCACCACGTCGACCAAGCCCGCGCTGCTGAGCGGCCGTCCGGCGGCCGACGCCGAGGCGGACGATGCGTACAAGTACCTCATCATGCCGGTCCGGCTGTCCGGCTGATGCGAGGCCTGTCCGGTCACGTCGGCCCTCAGGGGCCGACGTAGGCTCGACCTAGGTCAGGCAGGCTTCGAACGAAGGATCAACGATGGAGCTCGGTCTCATCGGTCTCGGCAAGATGGGCGGGAACATGCGCACCCGCATCCGCCAGGCCGGACACACTGTCATCGGCTACGACCGCAACCCGGACCTCGCCGACGTCCACAGCCTGCAGGAACTTGTGGACAAGCTGGCGGCGCCGCGTGTGGTGTGGGTGATGGTGCCGGCCGGTGCCGCGACCCAGTCCACCATCGACGAGCTGGGCGAGCTGCTGTC